>JBJEVP010000026.1:0-15675 GCA_051884475.1 Candidatus Spyradosoma sp. | reverse complement strand
GCTGGGAGGAACTCGAATCCCGCCGGGCGTGAACGCTCACTCCGGCGGCAGGGCGAAGACGGAGTCGTTTTCGAAGTCGAACAGCAGGTCGAAGCGGGAAAGCACGTCGAGACCGAGCAGAATTTTCGGGACTTCTCCGGGCGCGATCAGCTTCGGCGCGATGCCGTCGAGCGCGAATTCGTCGGAGAATTTCAGCGTCGCGGGAACGCCGAAGGTGATTTCGACGCGGCGGACGCCCGCGTGAGTCGTGACGACCGCTTCGCGTTTCTCGGGCGAGGCTTCCGTCCAGAACTCGGCGGGAAGCGAGGAGTCCTCGGCTCCGCAGTCGAGGAGGGCGAAGACGGGCTTGCCGTCTTTCGGGGAAAAGACGGCGGCCAGGATGCAGTCCGTGCCGGGAACGGGGCGGGCGAACAGTTTCTTCTTTCCGGGGAGCGCGTCGAAGGCCTTCCGTCTCATCCATTCGAGCGAGCGCTTCCCGAAGGCGATTCGGCAGGGCGCGAGGGAAATCGTGTTCATGCCGAGCACTCCGACGACATCGTGCAGTTCGGAGCGGGCGGCGCGCAGTCCGCGCAGATCCGCGAGCGGCATGAAGAAGTCGCTGAAGACGTTTCCTCCGACTTCGAAGCGGCTCACGGGCATGAGCGGAATCTCCTGCGATGAGATTTTATAAACGCCGTCTCCGCCGCCCGCCGTCTCCTCCCGGATTCCGGCGTCGGGAAAGGTCCTTCGGGCCCATTCGAGGTCGAGCGACGTGTGAGAGGCCCCGGTGTCCAGGAGCATCTTCGCGGGAACGCCGTCGACGAGCGTTTCGACGAGAAGAAGTCTTTCGCCGGAGAGCTTCACGGGCGTTCCGGAAAATTCGAGTTTCGCGGGAACGAAAAGCGGACGCATCTTTTCGGCGGAGGCGGGCGTTTTCGTCGGGGCGTCCGCGACGGCGGGCGCGGACTGCGCGTTCGCGGCGAGCGCGAGAAGGAAGAGGGCTGCGGCGATGTTTTTCATGTTCGTTTTTTTTTCAGAGCAGGCCGGAATCGGCGAAGGAAAAGAAGCCGCGCACGTGCGGCGGAATGTTGCGCCTTCCTATGATGACATGGTCGAGCAGGCGGATGTCGAAGATTCTGCAGGCTTCGGCGAGCGATTTGGTGATGCGTATGTCGCAGGCGGAAGGCGTGGCGTCGCCGCTTGGATGATTGTGGACGAGCACCAGCGCCTGCGCGTTGGCGCGGACGGCGGGGCGCAGAAAATCGCGCGGATGAAACGCGGAGGAGCTGCCCGTTCCCGAGGAGATTTCCTCGAAGCGTATCACGCGGTTCTTGGCGTCGGTGCAGAGCGTCCAGCATTTCTCGCGGTCGAGCGGAAGGGCCTTGCGCTCGAAGAAGCGGAAAACGTCGGAGGACTCTCGGATCGGCGCGGAGAACTCCGTGCGTTCCTCGATGCGCCGGCCGAGCTCGAAGGCGGCGGTGAGCGCGCAGGCGCGCCGCCAGGTCAGCCCGAGGGCGGAGAAGTCCGAGAGCTCCCAGCGGGAAAGCTGAAAGAACGATCCCGCCGCGGATTCGAGCACGCGTCGGGCTTCCGTCTCCGGCGCGGGATTTTTCGCGGGGCTGCTCAGTTCGAGCAGGACGGCGAGAAGTTCGTCGTCGCAGAGACAACGCGCCCCGCGACGCTCGAGGCGTTCGCGGGGGCTCATGATCTCGTCGTCGGGACGGGGCGGGGTCAAGGGACTCGCGTTGTTTTTTTGAGGGGGAAGAACTTATTTCTTCGCCGGGCAGCCGCAGGAGAGCTTGCCGAGCGTCGTTCCCGCGGGAACGACCGCGTCCTTCTTGACGATGAGCACGCCGTCGCGGACGCAGATGTCGTTCTCTTCCCATCCGTCTTCGATGCCGTGCGGGGAGAGGCGGCAGTTGGCGCCGATGCGGGCGTTCTTGTCGATGATCGCGTCTTCGATGACGCAGTTTTCGCCGATGCCGATGGAGGTGCGTCCGGCGGCCTTGTTTTCGACGATTTCATCGAGGGTTTCGTAGAAGTCCGCGCCCATCATGACGACGTTGGTGAGCGTCGCGTTGTTGATGACCGCGCGCACGCCGACGACGCAGCGGTGCAGTTTGGCGTCGGAAAGAATGGCGCCTTCCGCGCAGATGACGCGGTCGAACGTGCAGGCGTTGATCTTCGCCGCGGGCAGGAGACGGTCGTGCGTGTAGATCGGATCGCGTTCGTCGAAGAAGTCGAACGGCGGAATCGGATCCGTGAGCGCGAGGTTGGTTTCCCAGAAGGAGCGCACCGTTCCGATGTCTTCCCAGTAGCTGTCGAAGACGTGGGCGACGAGCTTGTTCTTGCCGAGCAGCCCCGGAATGACTTCCTTGCCGAAGTCCTTCATGTCGTTGGCGAGGCATTCCTTGATGAATTTTCCGCTGAACACGTAGATGCCCATCGAGGCGAGGCAGTACTGGCGGTCCGACTTGTCGGAGAGATTGGCGCGGAGAGCGCCGCCGATGACGAGCGAATCGACGACCTTCGGATCCTTCGGCTTTTCGACGAACTCGCAGATTTCGCTGGTCTCGCTCACGCGCATGACGCCGAGCCCGGAGACTTCCGTCTTCGGCATCGCCTTGGCGGCGATGGTGACGTCCGCCTTCTGTTCGAGGTGCTGACGGATCATCGGGCGGAAATCCATGCGGAAGAGCTGGTCGCCGGAGAGGATGAGCATCAGGTCGTCATCCTTCATCACGAAGTGCTGCAGGTTGTGGCGCACCGCGTCCGCCGTGCCCTGATACCAGGCTTCGCTTTCCATGTTCTGTTCGGCGGCGAGGATGTCCACGCAGCCGCGTCCGAACACGTCGAGCTTGTACGTGCGCTGGATGTGGTGGTGCAGCGAGGCCGTGTTGAACTGCGTGAGGATGTAGATGTTGTTGAACCCGGAGTTAAGGCAGTTGCTGATCGGAATGTCGATCAGGCGGTATTTGCCGGCGAGCGGAACGGCGGGTTTGCAGCGCGCCGCGGTCAGCGGATAAAGACGGGTTCCGCGGCCGCCGCCCATGATTACGCAGATGACTTTCGGGGATGATGCCATAGGTCGAGACTTTCTTTGATTATTTGTGGATTGAGAGGAATTGTTTGGAAAAATCGGGGGAAACGAGGATTATTTTTTGTTTGTCTTCAGGGGAAAAAACGGGGAACTGCGCGCCGGTTTCCGGAAAAGGCCGCCGGACGAGCATTGCCCGAAATGTTAAACGTATTCGGCCTTCGCGCAAGAAAAAAAGTCGGGGAAGAGAATTCGTGCGGCTTTCGCCGTTTCCGGAGCCGACGATCTGAAGGCTCCGCGGAGACTTCCGTCCCGCACAGAGACTTCGCCCGCCGCCCGTTTCCCGCTCGGCGTCGCGCGCGCTTTCCCGGCGCGTTTCCGGATCGAATCGGGAGGAATTTCCCGAAGCGTTCCCGCTGTTGACGGCGGCGGGAAAAAGACTCATGATTCGGCGCGTCATGCTGTCGTTCGTTTCCTCCAACTCCATGTCGCCCCTGAAGAAACTTTTCGTCGTCGCGCTGGCGCTTCTTTGCGCCGCGGGAACGCTTTTCGCGAAAAAGGAAGACAAGGCCCCCGAGCACGCGATCATTCCGCGTCCGACGAGCTACGTCGCCGCCAAGAGCGGCAAGTTCGTCTTCCACCCGGAGACGCTCATCGTGTATTCCGCCAAGGAGGCGAAGCCGGTGGCGACGTATTTCGCGGGCGAAATCGCCGCCGCGACGGGCATGAAGCTCAAGGTCGCGGACAAGGGCTCGGGCAAGACCACCGTGCGCCTCGAGCTGAAGAAGAATTTCAAGCTCGGAGACGAGGCCTACACGCTCGACGTGTCCTCCACGACCATTCGCGTGGTCGCGAAGACGCCCGCGGGGCTTTTCTACGGCCTGCAGACCGTGCGCCAGATGATGCCGCCGGAAATCTATTCCCGCAAGCCCGTGAAGGAGGGCGTCGTGTGGAGTCTGCCCTGCGCGAAGGTTTCGGACGCGCCGCGTTTCGCGTGGCGCGGCGCGCATCTCGACGTCGCCCGGCATTTCTACACGAAGGAGGAAGTGAAGAAATTCATCGACACGATTTCCTGGCATAAGATCAACCGCTTTCACTGGCATCTGACGGAGGACCAGGGCTGGCGCCTCGAAATCAAGAAATACCCGAAGCTGACGGAAATCGGAGCGTGGCGCGACAACATGCTCGTCGGCGAGGAGCCGAAGGACGAGGCGATGAAGGGGCAGTATCCGCTCCAGAAAGAGGATTCGGCCTGCTGGAACGCCCAGGGACAATACGGAGGATTCTACACGCAGAAGGACGTGAAGGAAATCGTCGCCTACGCGGCGGAGCGCTTCATCACGATCGTTCCCGAAATCGAGATTCCCGGCCACGCGCGCGCGGCGATGTATTCCTATCCCGAATACACCTGCACGGGCAACCGCCCGGGAAAGATGCCGCTCGTCGGCGGCGTTTACGGACCGGTCTATTGCCCCGGGAAGGAAGAGACGTTCAAGTTCCTCGAAGACATCTTCACGGAAGTGCTCGCGCTGTTCCCGGGAGAATACATTCACCTCGGCGCGGACGAATGTCCGAAGGGCGACTGGGAAAAATGCCCGGCGTGCCAGAAGCGCATCAAGGACGAAAAGCTCGAGCCGGAGGAAGTCGTCGTCGCGGGCAAGGCGCACAAGCGCTCGGCGGAGGACAAGCTGCAGTCCTACACGATCGCGCGCGTGCAGAAATTTCTCGAGTCGAAGGGGCGCAGGATCATCGCTTGGGACGAAATCACCGAAGGCGGCATTCCGAAAGGCTGCACCGTCATGCACTGGCGCGAATACACCGACCCGAAGATCGCGCCGAACTGCGGCGAGGACCTCATCGTCTGCACGCGCCCGAAATGCTACTACAACTGGGGCTACGACAAGGCGGACCGCAAGTTCCTGTTCTCGCAGGGCGGCATCATGCCGATGAAGCAGGCGTTCGATTTCGAGCCGATTCCGGGCGGGCTCGACCCGAAGCTCGAAAAGCACGTGCTCGGCGCGCAGGCGTGCTTCTGGGGCGAGAAGGCGCAGAACGCGCAGATCGTCGAATTTCACTTCTTCCCGCGCATGTGCGCGATGAGCGAGGCGACGTGGAGCTCCCGCGACCGCCGCGACTACGCGGAATTCCTCAAGCGCGTGAAGGTGCAGCAGAAGCGCTACGTCGCTGCGGGCGTCAACGCGCGCCCGTCCGCCGAAGGCGCGCTTCCCGCGGATTACAAGGCGTTCGAGAAATACAAGCTCTCGGGCGCGAAGAAGCGCACGAAGAAGAATTGAAGAATCCGGCGCCGGGAATCGGGAACGAGGTTTTCAAACTTGATTCCGGGCGCGCGGGAACGCAGAATGAGACGCGTTCGGCGCGGCGTCCCCGCCTTTCGAGGCGCCGGACGAATTTTCCCTCGAATAAAATCCCCCAAATAAATTTCTATATTCAGTCATGAAGGAACTTGTGCTTTTCATCGATGGCCGGACCGTCGGCCCGTTCACTCCGGAAGAAGTCGAGACGCGTCTCGCTTCCGGTGAAGTTTCGGCGGACACGCCCTGCGCCGAGGCGGGCGCGGAAGAATGGAAGACGCTCGCGGATTTCGTTCCCGCGGCGAAGAAGAACGGCGTGCGCATCGCCCGCAAGACGCAGGCGGAGGTCGAGGAGATGAAGACGGCGACGTCCGAGAAGCTCGATCCCGACGTGCGCAAAAAACTGCTGCTCTACAATCTGGCGGATTCCATCTCCGTGGACAAGTTCACGCCCGTTCAGGCGGCGGCGGCGATCGAGATCTACGAGACCGCACTCAAGAAGGGCAAAAAGCTGAAGATCGCCGCGGGAGCGGGCGCCTTCGTCCTTTCCGCGGGACTCGCCTACGCGTTCGTCGACTGCGTTCCCGTGGGCACGGGGCCGGGAGGACAGAGCCAGAAGATTTTCGAAAAGGTGTTCTTCGACCCGCCGAATCCCGATTACGCGAAGACCGCGAAGCGCATCGCCTCGGAGACGGAGAAGCTGCGGGAAGTCCGCGCGGAAGCGGCCGCGGCGCGCTTTTCCGCGCCGAAAGGTCAGGGCAGCCCCCGTCAGACGTTTCTGAGCAACGTCGTCATCGAGAATCCGGACATTTCCACGGTCACGGGAACGGTGGATAAAAATTCGCTTTCGCAGGCGCTTTCGCCCGCGCTGCTTGAAGCCGCGACGTTCGAGGTGGTGCAGCTTCCGCGCGTGGACGGCGCCATCGAGGAGCTGATACGCGCTCAGGACGAGACTTTCGCCTATTGCTCGAAACCGCTTTGGACGGAAAAGGAGCTGCGCGCCGCGATCGCCCGCGATCTCGCTCCGGAATTTCCGCTCGATCCGAACGTTCCCGAGAGCGCGGAGTTCATAAAAAATCTGCGCGCGTTCCGTCTCGGCGGAATCGAGGCCCAGCTCGCCCGGCTCGTCAAGCGCACGGGCGAACTCGCGCGTTCTCCGGAAGTCTCCGCCAAGCTTCAGAGCGCCGTGCAGGCGAAGCTGAAGGAAGCGCCCAAACTTCCCGACCCCTCGGCCCGAAAGGCCGAAAAGCGTCGGGAACCCGCGCGCGCCGAGCAGAACGGCGCTTCCGCGGCGGACAAGATCGGACGCACGAGCGCGTGGGCGGCGAACCGTCTCGCTCCGTTCATGGAGCGCTTCGCGGAGTGGCTCAAGGACAATGAAATTTATTATTCGCCGGAGGCGCGTGCCGCGGTCTGGGGCGCGTTCGCGGAAAACGAACTTCCGAAAATCGAGGAAGCGGCGGCGAAAAGCGTGCATCGCGTTCCCGTCGCGGCGGACGGCTCTTTCGTGCTGGACGGCCGCAATCCGCGCGGTCTGCTCGTCGTCGCGCATTTCTCCGGACGCGCGGGCGATGTCTGGTTCGTGCCCGAGACGGAGGAGGGCGATTCCGCCGCGCCGCTTTCGCTCGCGATACGCGATCTGAAGATCAACCGTCGGACCCTCACTCCCGAAGACGTGCTGATGGACGAACGCTACGTCGTCGCCGAAAAGGAAAAGACCGGCGGCGTTCCTCTGGCGACGAGCGGCAAGCTCATGGGCAAGGAAATCTTCATCGTGCGCACGAGTCCGGAATGGTTCTTCGTCACGATGGAAAAAGTGCCCGCTCCCGGTTCGTCGTCCGCGCGCAAGCCGAAGGTGCTGCTCGGTGTTCCCGCGGAATTTTTCGATTCCGTCGAAGTCGGAGACGAAGTGCCGATGGAGAAGCTGCTGACGTTCGAGCGCTTCGGACGCGTCGCGGAATCCTCCGGATCGGGGCGGCTCATACCGATTTCTCCGGACAAGCTCGAGGCGGTCAGAGAACAGCAGACGGAGGCCGGAATTCCGTTCCCGCCGCTTCCGGAAAAATATTCGCCGCCTCAGCCCGAGAACGCCCGACCCGCTCCGGAAAAGGACGTTCCCGCGGACGAGGACGCTCCCGAAGCGGCGGAGGCCGCGGACGCCCCCGCCGAGGAGCCGCCCGAACCTGCGCCCTCCGAAGAGGAAACGGACTGACCCCGCGTCCGTTTCTCTTCTTCTCTCTCGTTCACCCCGAAATCTGCCCCGCCCATGCCTAAACCCGAAAAAAACTTTCCGCCGTCCGCCGACGGGATTCAGGAAGCCTGCTACAGAATCACGGGCTGCGCGATAGACATTCTCAACACGCTCGGACCGGGGCTTCCCGAAGACGTTTATGAATCCTGCCTGAAAATCGAGATGAGCCGGCGCGGGATTCCTTTCGAGAGCGGCTGCCGACGCGAAATCACCTACCTCGGCGAAAAGGTCGGCGAGGCGCGCGTGCCGTTCGTCGTCGCCGGGCGTCTCGTCGTCGCCTGCGTCGTGTCGGACGCGTTCAACGACACGGACCATTCCCGCTATCTCGGCTATCTTCGCGCGCTCGGCCTTCCGATGGCGCTTCTGCTCAATTTTCAGTTCGGCAAGCTCCAGTGGAAAAAAATTTCCTCGGAGCGCTTTTGAGCTCTTCGTCGCGCCCGGATTGCGGGAGCGCGGGACTCGCAGAAGTTTTTTCTTCTCTTGTCCGAAAAAAAACGGTTAAAATGCTTCCGCTATGCAAAGAAAACGACTCCCCCTAAGTTCCCTTTTCGCCAAGGTTTCCCTGTCGGCCGCGGCGCTCGCGCTTTCCGCCTTTACCGTCGACGCGTTCGCCGTCTCGCAGAGCGACGTTTCGCTGCGCTCCGGCGTGTGGCCGGTCATGGTGCGCATGGACTACAACCCGATTCTTCAGATCAAGGTCGCCGTCTCCGGGCAGGAGGCGCGCTTCAATTCGCTGAAAATCGATTTTTCCAAGACGACCAATCCGGATGAAATCGAGGGCGTCGACGTCTACGTCGGCGGAGACGAATACGGCGCGGGCGCGAAATACGGCTCCGCGCGGCCGGCTAAGGCGAATCCCATCGTGACCGTCAGCGGGAAAGCTTCTCTTCCGGCGGGCAAGACGAGCTCCATCTGGGTCAGCGTCCGCATGAAGAAGAAAGCGGATCTCGGCGGCAAGGTCGCGGCGACGGCTTCGCAGCTCGTCATCGACGGAAAGCCGCTCGTCGTCAATTCCCTTCCCGCGCTGCAGCGCATCGGCTACTGCGTGGCGAAGCCCGGCGACCTCGGCTCGAAGAACTACCGCATCCCCGCGCTCGCGCGCAGCCCGAAGACGGGAACGCTCGTCGCGACCTACGACATCCGCTACAACCACGCGGGCGACCTTCCCGCGAACATCGACGTGGGCGTGAGCCGCTCGACCGACGGCGGGCAGACGTGGACGCTCCCGGAAGTCGCCATTTCGCACAAGGAGCTCGGCAACGGCAACGGCGTCGGCGACCCGGGCATTCTCGTGAACGACAAGACGGGCGAATTCTGGATCGCCGGGCTCAACGCCGGCAAGTGCGGGCACCCGATCTGGACGAGCCGCGCGGGAACGGTCGATCCCGCGAACTGCTCGCAGATGATTCTGGTGAAATCCAAGGACGACGGCAAAAGCTGGAGCAAGCCGATCAACATCACGAAGAGCGTGAAGCGTCTCGACGACCCCGACACGAAGAACTGGGGTTCGCTCTTCCAGGGCCCCGGAGCGGGCATCTGCATGAAGGACGGCACTCTCGTCTTCCCCTCGCAGGTCTGGATCCGCAACAACGACAATTCCAAGACGCAGGGAGAGGGCGCGAGCCAGGGCGTCCTCGTCTATTCCAAAGACGGCGGCAAGACGTGGACCTCCACCAAGGGCTCGCCGTTCGGCGGTTCGGAATCGACCTGCGTCGAGATGAAGAACGGCGCGATCGCGCTCAACACGCGCACCAACCACGGCTGGGGTCGCACGGGAAGCATTCTCAAAAAGCTCGATTCGACGACGGAGTGGGTCATCGACGAAAATCTCGCCCGCGGAGCGAAGGGCAATCTGCGTCAGCCGGGCGGATGCCAGGCGGCGCTGCTTTCCAACGGCAAGGAATGGTTCTTCTCGAATCCGAACGCCGGAGACCGAAGCAACATGACGCTGAAATACTCCAAGGACAACGGCAAGACGTGGTCGGCGGGGCTGCTCTACGACGAACGCAAATGCGCGGGTTATTCCTCGACCGCGTTCACGGACGGCAAGAACGTGCCCTGCATCGGCGTCCTCTACGAAGGCGTGCCGAACTCGCAGACGATCTTCTTCCTGCGCATTCCGATCGACGAAGTCAAGAAGGCCGCGAAGTGAGACGCGTCTCCGCTTCGCGAAATCGCAAAAAAGCGTTCCTCTGCGGGAACGCTTTTTTTTGCGCGCACGGGGAAGCGTTTCTGCGGCTTCCTGTCCGGAAAGAACGAGGGGACGGTCAGTTTTCGGACGACTCCTCCATGCGGCGGAGAAATTCGGCTTCGTCGATGACTTCGACGCCGAGTTCCCGCGCCTTGTCGAGCTTGCTTCCCGCGTCTTCGCCCGCGAGCACGCAGGACGTCTTTTTGCTGACGGAGCCGGAAACCTTTCCTCCGCGCGCCTCGATGAGCTTTTTCGCCTCGTCGCGTTTCAGCGTCGGGAGCGTTCCCGTGAGCACGAAGGTCTTTCCCGCGAAAATCTGCGCGGGCGCGTCCTCGGACGTTCCCGCGTCGGCGGCTTCGGCGTTGACTCCCGCGGCGACGAGCGCGTCGCAGAGGGCGCGGTTTTCGGGCTTGAGGAAGAATTCGGCGACGCAGGAGGCGACGACTTCCCCGATGCCGTCCACGGTCGCGAGCTCTTCCGCGGAAGCGGTTTCGAGCGCGGAGAGCGAGCGGAATTTTTTCGTGAGGTCCTTGGCGGTGGTTTCGCCGACGTTGGGGATTCCGAGTCCGTTGACGAGCCGCCAGAGCTCGCGGGAACGCGACGCCGCGATGCCTTCGAGCAGATTGCGCGCGGATTTTTCCTTGAATTTTTCGAGCGTGAGCAGCTGCTCGAACGTGAGCGCGTAGAGGTCGGCGGGCGTGCGGACGAGGCCCTTGTCCACGAGCTGGGCGGCGACCGCTTCGCCGAGATTCGGAATGTCCATGCAGGTTTTTCCCGCGAAGTAGATCAGGCGTCGGCGGCGCAGTTCGGGCGTGTCCTTTTCCTTGACGAACCACGCGACGGCGCGCTCCGTGCCTTTTTCGGGCTTGGCGGGATCGACGAGCCTCAGCGGGCGCTCCGCCTCTATGCCGAGTTTTTCCAGTTCCTTCTCGAACGAAAAGGCCTCGGAGTCGGAGCGGCGTTTTTCGGGAACGAAGCGCACGACCTGGGGAATGATTTCGCCCGCCTTTTCGACGATCACGCGGTCGCCCACGCGCAGGTCCTTGCGCGCGATTTCATCCTCGTTGTGAAGCGTGGCTCGGGAGACGGTCGTTCCCGCGACCTCGACGGGTTCGAGCTCCGCGACGGGCGTGATTTTTCCCGTGCGCCCGATCTGGAGCGTGACGGCGAGCAGCGTCGTCTCCGCCTGTTCGGGCGCGTATTTGAAGGCGATGGCCCAGCGCGGCGCGTTGGACTTTTCTCCGAGTCTGCGCTGCAGGGCGAGTTCGTCGAGCTTGACGACGGCGCCGTCCGTCGGGAAATCGAAGTTTCTGCGCAGTTCGCCGAGTTCGCGGATTTTTTCGGCCGCGGCGTTCCCGCCGAGCACTCTTTCGCAGAAGTCCGTGAGGGGAAATCCCCAGGCGCGGAGCGTTTCGCGCAGTTCGGAGAGCGAGGCGAAGGCGCCTTCGGGTTCGCACGCGCCGAGCCCGTAGACGAAGGTGTCGAGGCGGCGGCGGGCGGATTCTTCGGGATCTTGGGACTTTATCGTTCCCGCGGTGAGATTGCGGGGATTGGCGAAGGGTTCGAGCCCTTCGGCTTCGCGCGCGGCGTTGATGCGCAGAAATTCCGCCGTGCGCATGTAGATTTCACCGCGGATTTCGACGATTTTCGGGAAGGGTTTTCCGGGAATCGGGCGCAGTTCGGCGGGAACGCCCGCGATGTTCGCCACGTGGCGGGAAATGTCGTCGCCCTCGACTCCGTTTCCGCGCGTGAGCGCGCGCACGAAGCGGCCGTCTTCGTAGGTGTAGGAGACGGAAACGCCGTCGATTTTGGGTTCGACGAGAAAACGCATCTTTTCCTCGGGAATCTCCTTGGCGACGCGCGCGCAGAACTCGAGAAATTCGCCTTCGGAGTAGGTGTTGTCCAGGCTCTGCATCGGCACTCGGTGCGGGCGCTTTTCGAAGCCGCGGGAACGGTCGTCTCCGACGGTCTTCGTGGGCGAATCGGGGCGGGCGAGCTCCGGACGCGCGGCTTCGAGGGCCTTGAGCTCGGCCTTGAGCAGGTCGTATTCGAAGTCCGAAATTGTCGGCGCGGCGTGGCGGTAGTAGCGCTCGTCGTGCTCGGCGATTTCTTTGCGGAGCTCTTCGATGCGGCGTTCTGGCGAAATGGGTTTGCTCATGGAAAAAACAACGCCGCAAAGGTAAAGCGAAACGGCGGCGGCGTAAAACGAAAAGCGGGGAAAGCGGATTCGGGACATCGTTTTCGAGAAAACGGAAACGTTCCCGCGAAGGCAAGACGAAACGCGAGTTCCGCCGCGGTCCGGCTCAGAAGCGGGAACGCCACTCGACGATCGTTCCCGCGGCGAGCGAGGCGGGAACGTCGATCAGGCGCTGGTTGGAGGAGCCGCGGAAGCGGAGGTTCTTCACGTCGCGCAGCGCGAGCACGAACGGGCCGTCCACGAGCACGTCGATTTTTTCGAGCAGAAGGAGCATTTTCGCGTCGGCGAGAATTTCCTCGAACGTGAATCCGGTGTAGCACCAGATAGTTTTTTTCGGCGAGTCCGCTCTGACGAGATCCGCGAGTTCGGCGAAGGCTTCCGCCTGATAGAACGGATCTCCGCCCGTGAAGGTGATGTCGGAATCCGGCGATTCGGCGAGAACAGCGTCGAGGATTTCGCGGGGCGTCAGCGCCGTTCCCGCGCTGAAGTCCCAGCTCTGCGGATTGTGGCAGCTTGCGCAATGGTGAGAGCAGCCCGCGCAGTAGATGCTCGTGCGCAGACCGGGGCCGTCGACGACGGTGTCGGGAACGATGCGCAGGACTCGAATCGCGTGCGGCATGAGAAAACAAAAAGCGGAAAATGGAAAGCGGGAAACGGAAAATCATCTGCCGTCCGCGGAGATTTTCCGTTTCCCGCCTTCCGTTTTCATTCGTGAACGACGCGGTCGCGGAGTTCTGCGAGCTTGGCGGCGTTCCAGCGGGAAGTCGTTCCGACGAGATAGCCGGTGATGCGCTGAATCGTGTCGATGTTCTTGCTGCCGCAGACCTTGCACTGCGTGTAGTTTTCCTCGACGTTTTCGTCGCCGCAGTCCATGCAGCGGTTGCGCGTGTGGTTCACGGAGGCGTAGCCGATGTTGTATTTGTCCATCAGGTCGACGATGGAGGAGATGGATTCCGGATTCTTCGTGGCGTCGCCGTCGATTTCGACGTAGAAGATGTGTCCGCCGCGCGTGAGGTCGTGGTAGGGCGCCTCGATTTTCGCCTTGTGCGTCGCGGAGCATTTGTAATACACGGGAACGTGATTGGAGTTCGTGTAGTAGTCGCGGTCGGTGACGCCGGGGATTTTTCCGAAAGTCTTGCGGTCGATGCGCGTGAAGCGTCCGGAGAGCCCTTCCGCGGGCGTCGCGAGCACGGAATAGTTGTGCTTGTAGAACTCGCTGTAGGCGTTCGCGCGGTCGCGCATGTGAGTGACGATGCGCAGCCCGAGGTCCTGCGATCCCTGATCTTCGCCGTGGTGCTTGCCGACGAGGGCGACGAGGCATTCCGCGAGCCCGATGAAGCCGATGCCGAGCGTGCCCTGATTGATCACGGACTCGATCGTGTCGTTCGGTCCCAGCGCGTTCGCGCCGACCCAGAGGGCGGACATCAGCAGCGGGAACTGCTTGGCGAGGGCGGTTTTCTGGAATTCGAAGCGCTCGTGCAGCTGCTTCGCCGTGACGTCGAGCACGGTGTTCAGTTTTTCGAAGAAGTTCGTGATGCGTTTTTCCCGGTCGGCGACGTCGCGGCATTCGAGCGCGAGGCGCACGAGATTGACCGTCGTGAACGAAAGGTTTCCGCGGCCGACGGAGGTCTTTTCGCCGAAACGGTTTTCGAAGACGCGCGTGCGGCAGCCCATCGTCGCCGTCTCGTAGAGATAGCGCTGGGGATCTTCCGCCTTCCATTTTTCGTGGTGGTTGAACGTCGCGTCGAGATTGATGAAGTTCGGGAAGAAGCGGTGCGCGGAGACCTTGCAGGCGAGCATGTAGAGGTCGTAGTTGCGGTCGGTGGGAAGATAGCTGATTCCGCGTTTTTTCTTCCAGATCTGAATCGGGAAGATGGCGGTCGCGCCGTTCCCGACGCCGCGGTCCGTCGTGAGCAGGATTTCGCGGATGATGCAGCGGCCCTCCGCGGACGTGTCCGTGCCGTAGTTGATCGAGCTGAACACGACCTGGTTGCCGCCGCGGGAGTGAATCGTGTTCATGTTGTGCACGAAGGCCTCCATCGCCTGGTGCACGCGCTCGACCGTGCGGTTGACGGCGTGCTGCACGAGGCGTTCGTCGCCCTCGAGCCCGGTCAGGGGGCGGGTAAGGTAGTCCTGGATCCCGATGTCGTAAAGGCGGGAAAGGTCTTCCCCCTCAAAGGATTCGAGCTGCTTCACTTCCTCGATGAAGCTGCGGCGGACGAACGGCGCGAGATAGAAGTCGAACGCCGGAATCGCCTGCCCGCCGTGCATTTCGTTCTGCGCGGTCTCCATGGAGATGCAGGCGAGAATGCTCGCCGTCTCGATGCGCTTGGCGGGGCGGGACTCGCCGTGTCCGGCGAAGAAGCCGCCGTTCAGAATCTTGTCGAGCGGGTGCTGCACGCACGTGAGCGATTTCGTCGGGTAGTAGTCCTTGTCGTGAATGTGGATGTAGCCTTTGCGCACGGCGTCCTTGACTTCGGGCGAGAGCAGATAGTCGTCTACGAAGGGCTTGGTCGTCTCGCTCGCGAACTTCATCATCATTCCCGCGGGGGTGTCGGCGTTCATGTTCGCGTTCTCGCGCGTGACGTCGTTCGCCTTCGCCTCGATGATTTCGAGGAAGATGTCGCGCGTCTTCGCCTTGCGGGCGACGTTGCGCTGCTCGCGGTAGGCGATGTATTTGCGGGCGACGTCCTTGCGCTCCGACTTCATCAGCTCGTTTTCCACGAGGTCTTGGATCGCCTCGACGGACATGGATTCGTCCCCGTGGTAGGCGATGCGCTGCGCGATCTGCGTCGCGAGCGCGATGTCTTCGCCCTGTTCGGTCTGGAACATCGCCTTCTGGATGGCGGCGATGATTTTGTCCGTGTGGAAGCCGACCTTGCGGCCGTCGCGTTTGATGACTGTGAGAATCATGACTGGGTAATCTTTTCTTTTGGTGCGTTGAAAAATGTCTTCGGGTTCGACGTCGCGGGAACGACGCGAATGAAACGTAAACGTTGAGTCCGAATTTTCAGGAATCAACAAAAATTTTCGAAGCCTTTATTTTGCGGGAACACGGAGCGTTTTTCTCGGTCGATGCAGTATTGATATTTATTCATTAAAATATTTTAATAAACATATAATTAAAAGAAACCATGGCGAAAAAGAACGAAAACGAACAGTTCGTGTTCGACGAGCTGCTGGAAGAGGCGGCGGAGCAGCTGAAGACGCTGGGACATCCGCTGAGGCTGCGCATCCTCGATTTTCTGCGGGAGAACGGCGAGTCGAAGGTCGGCGAAATCGTCCGCCGGACGAAGGCTCCGCAGGCGGTCGTCTCCCTGCATCTGAACAAGATGAAGCGCGCGGGCGCGGTGATTTCCCGTCGTGAGGCGCGGGAAGTGTATTATTGGATAGCGACGGAAATCGCACAGGTGGTCGCCGACGCGCTGAACCGCAAGAGAGACCGGGCGCTCGGGCGCGATCCGCTGAGATGAGAATCGCGGCTCGGGCGATTCGTGCCTTTCCGGAATGTCCGTTTAGCGTGCGGGCGGAAGAGTCTTTGATGAAAACCGCTCCGCGGGAACGGCGCCGCGTCGGAGTTTTTTTTCTTCTTCCGTCGTCTTGATTTTCGTTCCCGCTTGCCATTTCCCCCGAAAAAAAATTTGCTTTTCCGCCATTATGGCCAAAGTTGATTTAGATCTTTTGCAGGTGGTGCTCGAACGCAACTCC
>JBJEVP010000025.1:0-15704 GCA_051884475.1 Candidatus Spyradosoma sp. | reverse complement strand
GGGGCGAGATTGTCCAGCGTAGGGTTTTAACCCTACGTAAAATTCGGAAACGCCATGCGCGCTGTAAGTGCGCGATTGCGGGAACGTTCTCATTCTTGCAAAGTTCTCTCAATCGCGCTCCTGCAGAGCGCATTTTTTCTGTATGGTTTTCGTAGGGCTGCGCGAACGAGTTCGCTTGCCCTACGCTGACCAATTTTTCCCCTTCGGGGCTTTTGAAAATCCTTCCGCGCTTTGAAAAGCCCCCGTCGGGGGCGTCCCTCTTTGAACCCCCAGGTGGAAACCTGGGGCAGGGCGGAAAATCCGACAAGCCCCGTCGGGGCGACCCTGCTCCGGGCGCGTCCGTCCGCCGCGGGAACAGGGTCGCCTTTACAAGGCTTTTCCGTTTCGCGTGCTTCCCCAGGCTTCCGCCCGGGGTTTCTTTTGGGGCAGCCCCGACGGGGCTTTCATCTGCGTCCATCCGCGACATCCGCGGCAAAAAACTTTCTGCCCTCGCGCGGCGTTCCCGCGCCCCGCGACGAAGACGTGGACGTCTTTGCCCCCAAGCGTTCCCGCGAGGAATCCGCATGAAATGCGGAACAAGAATAACCCCATGCGGCGGAAGCCGCTTGGGGCTGCGTCTCGAAAGGAACACGCGCCTGAAAGGCGCAACTGCTCCCGCGGGAACAGCGTGCCGCGAGACGCCGTGCGCTTCGGGCGGTTGCGCCTTTCAGGCGCGCTTGATGCGCGCAGCGTTCCCCAAGCGCGCGCTTCGCGTCGCGCATGGGGTTACTTTTGTTCCGCCCCGACGGGGCGAGATTGTCCAGCGTAGGGTTTCAACCCTACGTAAAATTCGGAAACGCCATGCGCGCTGTAAGTGCGCGATTGCGGGAACGTTCTCATTCTTGCAAAGTTCTCTCAATCGCGCTCCTGCAGAGCGCATTTTTTCTGTATGGTTTTCGTAGGGCTGCGCGAACGAGTTCGCTTGCCCTACGCTGACCAATTTCGCCCCTTCGGGGCGTTCGGGGACTTTCCGGGGCGAGAAAAGAGGCGGGGCGTGCGGAGGGGCGGATTTTTTTTTTGCTTTTCGCGGAGATTTCGGGAAAATAGTGCGCAAAAGACAAACACGCCTCCGATTTTTCCCTCGAACAATCCTTAAATTCACAAAAAAAATGAGAGCATCGCTTATCGCCAAGCAGTTTTCCGTCGCCGGACATCTGATTTCCGTGGAGCCTTTCGGCAGCGGGAACGTCAACGACACCTATCTCGCCATTTTCCGGACGACGTTTTCGGAAGAGCGCTTCATTCTCCAGCGCGTGCGCCGCGCGGTGTTCCCGCGGCCGGAAAACATCATGCGCAACATGCGCATCGTGACGGACGTCTGCCACAGGAAGCTGGAGGAGATCAACGAGCACTCCGACCGCATCTGGCAGCTGCCGAAGATCATTCAGACGCTCGACGGGAACGACTTTTATCTGGACGGCGACGGCGATCTTTGGCGCGCCATCTCCAACATCGCCTCCGCCGTCTCCTACGAGAAGGTGCAGTCTCCCGACCACGCGTACGAGGCGGGAACGGTGCTCGGACATTTTCAGAAGCTCATCAGCGACATTCCCTGCGGACAGCTTTCCTACGCGATCGAGGGCTTCCACGTCACGCCGGGCTATCTCGCGCAGATGGACGAGGCGCTGAAGACGCCGCTCGCGCAGGACCTGCTCGCCCATTCCCGCGAGGCGCAGTACTGCCTGAAGTTCATCGAGGCGCGCCGCGATTTCTGCTCCGTGTTCGAAAACGCGAAGAAGGAAGGCCGGCTGCATCTGCGTCCGACGCACGGCGACCCCAAGGTCGGCAACATTCTCATCGACGAAAAGACGGGCAAGGGCACCTGCATCGTGGATCTGGACACGATTCAGCCCGGACTCGTCCACGCGGACATCGGCGACGCCGTCCGCTCGTGCTGCAATCCGGCGGGCGAGGACGCCATCGACCTCCATTCCGTCTTCTTCGACACGGAGCTGTTCACGGCGATCTATCGCGGCTACATGTCCTTCGCCAAGGATTTCTTCACGAACGACGATCACGCGTTCATGTTCGACGCGATCCGGATTCTTCCGCTGGAGCTCGGCATCCGCTTCTTCGCGGACTATCTCGCCGGAGACGTCTACTTCAAGACGCGCTACAAGGAACACAACCTCAAGCGCGCGCTCGTGCAGCTCAAGCTGGCGGAAAGCGTCGAGGCGCGGGAAGGGCAGATCCGGAAAATTCTCGGTTGAGCCTCGGCCCGCCCCGTGTTTTCCTAAGGCGAAATGTTTTTCGCTGAGGTCAGTTCGGCGTCGTGGCTCGCGTCCGCGGGAACGGCGTTCCCCGGAAGCCGCGTCGTGCAGATCGCGCTGACGCTGGCGTTTTTCGCGCTGATGTTCGCGACGGCGCACCGCGGGTATTGGCGCGGGCCCGTGCGGCAGATCGCTCCGCTGGGCGCGATCGTGGTCGCGGTCGTCGTCGCGTGGTGCTTCGGCGGCATGTTCGGGCACTCGTGGCTGGGACTCGTCGGCGTGCCGTGGATTCTGCGCGGCGCCGTCGGAACCGTGCTGCTCTGCCTTTTCGTGTGGGTGCCGGTGTTCGGCTTCCTGTGGAGCCGCGGTCGCGGACAGGTGTCGGAAAAGACGGGAGAGCCGGAGCGCCCGCTGCTCGGCGCGGTCGTCGGCTGCTGGACCGCCGTCTTCTGGGGCGCGTTCGCGCTGTTCTGCCTCGTCGTCGCGGGAACGGTCGGCGAAACGTATCTCGTCCTGCGTCCCGGTGCGGAGAAGTCCGTCGTCGGGCGCGTTCTGTCGTGGGCGGCGGTCGCGAA
Source organism: Candidatus Spyradosoma sp. (assembly GCA_051884475.1). Classification (GTDB taxonomy): domain Bacteria; phylum Verrucomicrobiota; class Verrucomicrobiia; order Opitutales; family UBA953; genus Spyradosoma. Next base: position 12,880 of record JBJEVP010000025.1, on the reverse strand, counting down.
GAACTCCGCGGCGCTCTATCCTCGCTTCGAGTTTCTCAGAACCTGGAGCCCGCTTCCGGAATCCTCCTCCCGCGTCGTCGGCAAGGCGCTCGACGTGCTCGGCTCCCGCGCGGCGCAGCAGCGCCTTCTTCAGATGCCGGAAATCCGCTCCCTCGCCACCGATCCCGCCGTCTATCCCGTGCTCTCCGATCCCGAAATTCAGAAGATGATCGAGCGTCGGGACGTGGACGCGCTGCTCTCGGACGATCGCGTACGCCGGATGATCTACGACGAGAATTTCCAGCGCCGCGTCGCCGCCTTGGATCTGGAGACGCTGCTGGACTACGCGCTGCGCGGGGACGGCGGGCGCGAAGATTGAGGCCGCGCCCTTCATTTCCCGTTCCCGTCTTCTGATTTCTCTTGACGCCCGGCTTCCGAAAAATCAGAATCCTCAATTCCTTTTATTCGTTAACATCATTCTTTTTACGTCATGGGACAACCGAAACGCAAACAGTCCAAGCGCCGCAGCGCTCTTCGCCGCGGAGCCAACCAGTTCAAGGCGCCGATTCTCGCCAAGGATTCCGACGGTTCCGCCGTCCGCCCGCACCGCGTCAATCCCGCCACGGGAACGTATCGCGGCCGCAAGGTCATCGAAGTCGATCTCTGATCGGCTTCCGTTTTTTTCGCCGAGTCGGAAAAGATTTGTTTTGAGGGACCGTTCGGCGTAAACTGTTTTCCGCAATGGAAACTGACACGCAGACATACCGCATCGCCGTCGACTGCATGGGCGGCGACAAGGGTCCCGAAGAAGTCGTTCACGCCGTATCGCTCGCTCTGAAGGATTTCGGAGCGGGCGATAAGCTCATTCTCGTCGGGCAGGAAGAAGTCGTCCGTCCGTTGCTCAAGTCCGTCGGCATCGACGGCGATTCCCGCATCGACGTCCGCCATGCGCCGGACGTCATCGGCATGGAAGACAAGCCCATGCAGGCGATGAAGTCGAAGAAGAACTCCTCGATGATCGTCGCGCTCGAGATGCTGAAGGCGGGAGAAGTGGACGCGGTCGTTTCCACGGGCAACACGAAGGTGCTCGTCGGCGCGGGAACGCTCAAGGTGCGGCTCATGCCCGGCGTGCAGCGTCCGGCGCTCTCCGCGATTCTGCCGCGCAAGACGGGGTATTCCGTCGTCGTGGACGTGGGCGCCAATCCCGAGACGACTCCCGAACAGCTCGTGCACAACACGGTGCTGGGCTCCCTGTATTCCATTTCGATTCTCGGCACGGAAAAGCCGAAGGTCGGGCTGCTGACCGTCGGCACCGAAGAAGGCAAGGGCGGAGACCGCATCAACCGCGCGAACGCCTACCTCAAGGCGCTGAACGAGCGCTTCGACTGGTTCGAGTACGTCGGTCCCGTCGAAGGCTTCGACGTGTTCCAGAGCGACGTGGACGTGATCGTCACGGACGGCTTCACGGGCAACATTCTGATCAAGACGATCGAAGGGCTCGTCTACATGCTGAAGGATCTCGTCGGCGGGAGCGTGAAGCGCAATCCTTTCTACATCGGCGCGGGGCTGGTGCTTCTGCCGCTGATGAAAAAACTGAAGTCCCGCCTGCGCCCCGAGCGTTTCGGCGGCGCGCCTCTGCTCGGGCTGAACGGGCTCGTGTTCAAGGCGCACGGTTCCAGCAACCGCTACGGCACCTGCGCGGCCATCGCGATGGCGCGCAACGCCTGCTCGAAGGACATGAACCGCAAGGCGTCCGGGCTGCTCGCCGCCGCCAACGAGGTCGTCTCCGAGGTTCAGCAGGGCGAGTGAGCTCCGCCGCCTCGGCGCGTCCGATATTTTTTTTGAATCGGGGCGGGACGTCGTCGTTTCGCCCGACGAGGGGAAACTCCGCTTATTTCTTTTGAAATTTCCCCGCGCGGAGCGTAGAGTTGTCGGATTATGTCAGCTTTGTGCGATGAATTGTTTGAGTCGATTCTGATGGCGCGCCAGCGCGTCTATGCGGTCGCGGACGCCACGCCGCTGGAGGAGGTCGCGGCGGATCTGCCGTTCCGGCTTTTCGTGAAGCGCGAGGACCTCGGCCCGATCAAGGCCTACAAGTGGCGCGGCGCCTACAACCGCATGGCGCTGCTTTCGCCGGAAGAGCGTTCCCGCGGCATCGTCGCCGCGTCCGCCGGCAATCACGCGCAGGGAGTCGCGCTCGCCGCGAAGCTGCTCGACGTGCGCGCGAAGATCTTCATGCCGCGCTCCACGCCCGACGTGAAGCAGAACGCCGTCCGCCGTTTCGGCGGCGACAGGGTCGAAATCGTTCTTTTCGGCGACGCCTACGACGAGGCGAGCCGCGCCGCGCACGAGACCGCCGACCGCGAGGGACTCACCTTCGTGCACCCCTACGACGACTTGGGAACGATGGGCGGGCAGGGCACGCTCGCCGACGAGTGCGTGATGTCCGGAAAAGGTCCGTTCGACGTCGCGTTTCTCCAGATCGGCGGCGGCGGAATGGCGGCGGCCTGCGCGTGCTGGCTGCGCCGCCAGTATCCCGGAATCAGGCTCTACGGCGTCGAAGGCTCGCACCAGGCGAGCATGAAGGCGGCGTTCGAGGCGGGCAGGCCCGTCAACATCGGCAAGGCGGACATCTTCTGCGACGGCACTTCCGTGCGCCAGGCGGGCGACCTCACGTTCCCGCTGTGCCGCGAGCTGCTCGATGACATCGTCACCGTCACCAACGACGACGTGTGCTGGGCGATTCAGACGCTTTGGGAGACGCACCGCGTGCTGCCGGAGACTTCCGGCGCCATGGGCGTCGCCGCCGCGCTGAAGCTCGCGGGAACGCTCGCGGGAAAAAAGGTGCTCACGGTCATTTCCGGCGCGAACATCGACTTCGGCATGCTCGGCGTGATCACGCGCAACAGCCAGGTCAACGGCGCGCATCGCCGCTATCTGCGCGTGCGCATTCCGGAACGCCCCGGCGCGCTGCTCGAGGTGCTCGACGGCGCCTTTTCCGAGTGCAACCTGCTCGAATTTCAGTACGGAAAGACGGATTCGGAGCGCGCGTGGTTCACGCTCGGCGTCGCCGTCAGCGACGCGCAGTTCGACGCGCTCGCGGGAACGCTCGACGCGAAGAATATCGAGTGGAGCAACGTCACGGGCGACGCCGACGTGCAGTTCCGCGTCATTCCCTACGACGAGAAGCTGATGCGCGATCCCGCGTTTCTGCGGCTCGATTTCTACGAGCGTCCGGGCGCGCTCGCCGCGTTTCTGAAAAAATACCTCGGCGCGGGCGAGAACATCTGCTACTTCAATTATCTTTACACGGGCGAACGCGTCGGGCGGGCGCTCATCGGCATCGAGTTCGAGGACTCCGCCGCGCGGGAACGCTTTCTCGCCGGCCTGCCCGCGACGGGCGAGGGCTTCCGCTCCTGCGTTCCCGTGAAGGACGCGGCGGCCGACCGCCTCGGCGGGAAGCGCTGATCGCCCGTCTTCCGACGTCCGCCACCGAAAAAAAAGACATACGCAAAAAAAAATGAATTCGACGGAAACGCAGGGAGTGCTTGCCGAAAACACCTTCCGCACCGCCAGGCGCGGACGCGGCGGGAAAGACGTGTTCGCCGAGAGCCGCGAGTGCTCGTGGGCGGACTTCAAGGTGCTTCCGATGCCCAACCGGCGCATGGAGGAATGGCGTTTCGCCTCGCTTTCGAGCCTGGATTTCAGCCGTTTTTCCCTGCCCGGTCCGGTTTCGGCCGAAACGGCGGCGGCCCTCGTCGCGCGCTCCGACGCCGTTCCCGACGCCGCGGGAACGCTCGTGTTCGCGGACGACGCGCTCGTCTCCGCGACGCTCGATCCCGCGCTCGCCGCGCTCGGCGTGGCGTTCGCGCCGATGCGCGCGCTGACTCCCGAGCAGCGTCTCGCGGCGAAGCCGTATTTCTTCGTTTCCGGCGGCGGAATCTGTTCGGAAAAGATCTCCGCGCTTCATCGCGCCTACGCTGACGGCGGCGCGTATCTGCTGCACGTTCCCGCCGGCGTGAAGATCGAAAAGCCCTTCGTCGTCCATCATTGGATCTCGGCGTCGGGCGTCGCGACGTTCCCGTATGCGCTCGTGATCGCCGAGGAGAACTCCTCCGTCGTGTTTCTCGATTTCTTCCGTTCGGAAAACGAGGCTCCGGGCAAGGCCTCGCGCGAGGCCGCCGCGCGCGCGCTGGCGATTTCCCGCCTCGAGATCTTCGCGAAGGCGGGAGCGGACGTCTCCCGCAAGCTCGTGCAGGACACGGCGACGGACACGGATTTCTACCAGCAGGAATGGACGCACGTGCACGAGAACGCGAACGTCCGCGGAATCGCGCTCAATCTCGGCGCGCGGCGTTCCCGCACGACGACCGAGCTGCGGCTCGAAGGCAGGGGCGCGCGCGCCGACCTCTTCTCGCTCACCGTCGCCGACGGAGAGCAGGAGGCGGACCAGCGCACGATGCAGCGCCACACTTCGCCCGACGCGACCTCCAATCTGCTCTTCAAGAACGCGCTGCTCGACCGTTCCCGCACGATCTTCGGCGGATCCATCGTCGTCGCGCCCGAGGCGCAGCGGACGAACGCCGTGCAGTCCAACCGCAATCTCATTCTTTCTCCCGACGCCGAATCGCATTCCCTGCCCGGACTCGAAATCGACGCGAACGACGTCAGCTGCTCGCACGGCGCGACCAACGGCACGCTCGACGCCGAGCAGCTCTTTTACCTGCTCCAGCGCGGGATTCCCGAAAACGAGGCGCGCGCGCTGCTCGTGCGCGGATTTTTCGAGGAAGTGATCGGCAAGGTCGAGTCGCCCGCCGTCGCGGAAACGCTGCGCGCCGCCGTCGCCCGAAAGTTCGAACGATGAGCCCGCGTCTCGACGATTCCCGCAGAATCATTCCGCTGGCGACGTGGGGGCGCGCGGCGCTGTTCCGCAGTTTCCGCGCCTTCGAGGATCCCTGCTTCACGGTTTCCGTCGAGCTGAACATTCTGCCGCTCCGCCGCCTGGCGAAGGCGCGCGGCGATTCCTTCTTCCTGCTCGCGCTCTTCGCGATTTCCGAGGCCTACAACGCCGTTCCCGAGATGCGCATGCGCTTCGCGGGAGACGACGCCGTCGCCGAATACGCCGTCGCGCATCCGAGCGCGCCGCTGATGACCGCCGACGGCGAGAACTACCTGCAGGTCACGCTCCCGTACGCGCCGACCTTCGCGGAGTTCGCGCGCGCCGCGGCGCCCGTCGTCGAGGCCGTGCGCCGCGGAAACGCGAGCGGACAGTCGCTCGAGGGCGACGTGCCGAACTGCTTCTGCGCGTCGTGTGTGCCCTGGATCTCCGCCGCCGGATACGTTCCCGCGACGTATATGAAAAATCAGGACATCCACGTGCTGACCTGGTTCGGAATGACGCCCGCGGGAACGACGCTGCTGAACTGCCGCTTCAACCACTGCTTCACGGACGGGCTTCACGTGTCGCGCTTCTTCTCCCGCGTCGCGGAGAACTTCGCCCGCCCGGAACGGCTCTGAGCGCTCCGCGCGGAAAGGACGCGCGGCCGTTCTCCCTTTTTGCGTTCCTCGTTGCGCGAAGCGCTTTCCCGGATTATCTTCTCCGCCCATGAAAAAAGACAAACATGCCGACGACGTGTTCGCGGGAACGGAAACGCTGGCGACTCTGCGCGACTGGACGCGCTTCGCCGTCTCGCTCTTCGGGCGTCGCGGACTCTTCTTCGGGCAGGGCATGAGCTCCGCCTACGACGAGGCCGTCTATCTGCTTTGCCGCACGCTCGAGCTCCCGACGGACGGCGGCGTCGAGACGTTCTTCGACGCGCGTCTCACCGCGCCGGAAATCGAGGACGTGAAGCGCGTGCTCTTCCGCCGCGCCGTCGAGCGCGTTCCCGCCGCCTACATCACGCGCGAGGCCTGGCTCGGAGACTTCCGTTTCTACGCGGACGAGCGCGCGATCGTGCCGCGCTCGTATTTCGTCGAAATCATTCCCGAAAAGATCCTGCCCTGGATTCCCGGAATGGACGCCGAGGCCGTCGAGCGCGTCGCGGACGTGTGCACGGGCGGCGGCTCGCTCGCCGTGCTGCTCGCCGACGCGTTCCCGAACGCCCGCGTGGACGCCTGCGACATCTCCGCCGACGCGCTCGAAGTCGCCCGGATAAACGTCGGCGACTACGGACTGGAAGACCGCGTTTTCCTGTGGAAAAGCGACGTGCTCGCCGACGTTCCCGCCGAGGACGGCTGCTACGACGTCATCGTCTCCAATCCGCCCTACGAGCCGGAATCCCTGCGCGAGACGCTTCCGGAGGAATTCCGGCGCGAGCCCGACGGCGCGCTCTTTTCCGGCGCGGACGGGCTCGACGTCGTCCGGAAGCTGCTCCCGCAGGCCGCGCGCAAGCTCAAGCGCAACGGCGTGCTTCTCATCGAAGTCGGCGGCCTGCAGGACGCGCTCGCCGAGGCGTTCCCGCGGCTCGAGATTTCGTGGCTCGACACCGCGGACGGCTCGGACTGCGTCTGCGCGATTTCCGCCGCCTCGCTCCGCGAAAATTTCCCCGGGAAAAAAACGAAGAACCGCCGCGGATGAAAAAACTTTCGTTTCAGATTCTCGGCAGCAGCTCTTCCGGCAACTGCGCCGTGCTGCGTTCGCCGAACTGCACGCTGCTCATCGACGCGGGGTTCACGGGAAAGAAGATCCGGGAAAACCTCGCCTCGCTCGGGCTTTCCCTGCGCGACGTGGACGCCGTCTTCCTCACGCACGAGCACTCCGACCACTGCGCGGGAATGCGCGCGCTCGGGAACGAGGACCATCTGAGCCTCTTCGCCAACCGGCTCACCGCCGAGGGCGTCGAGCGCAAGTTCTCCCGCCGCTTTTCGTGGCAGTTTTTCGAGACGGGGACGACGTTCGAATACTGCGACCTGCGCGTGACGACGTTCCCGATTCCTCACGACACGAACGACCCCGTCGGCTTCGTCTTCGCCTGCGGCGATTCCGCGGGAACGACCGAAAAGCTCGCCTGGGTCACCGACTGCGGAAAAATCACCAATCCCGTGCGCCGCGCCGTCGCCGACGTCTCCGCGCTCGTTCTCGAAGCGAACTACGACGAGAAGATGCTCGATTCCTCCGCGCGTCCCGCCGACCTCAAGGCGCGCATCCGGGGCACGCACGGGCATCTTTCCAACGACGCCGCGGCGGAATTTCTCCGCGATTACGAAAACGACCGCCTCGAACGCCTGATGTTCGCGCACGTGAGCCGCGAATGCAACTCCTGCGGAATCGTCGGCGACGTGTGCGTTCCCGCGCTCGGTTCCCGAGCCGCGCGCGCCGCGGTCGTCGATCCCTTCGCCGTCCTTCCCGAAAACGCCGGCTGGGGCTTCGGAGAGCGCTGACGGCCGGAAGTCGGCGGCCGCGTTTCTCTCTTTTTACAAAAATTTCTCGCGGCGCGGACGGGAACGCTTTATAAACGTCTCACCGAATTTTTAACCTGCACAAAAAGATAACGTATGTCTGGTCACAGTAAATGGGCAACGACGAAGCGCCACAAGGGCGCCATCGACGCGAAACGCGGCAAGATCTTCAGCAATCTCGCCAAGGAAATCACGCTCGCCGCGCGCGCCGGCGGCGGAGACCCGAACGGAAACGTGCGCCTGCGCTCCGTGCTTCTGCGCGCCCGCGCCGCGAACATGCCGTCGGACAACATCGACCGCGCCATCAAGAAGGGCACGGGCGAGCTTCCCGGCCTCGTCTATGAAGAAATGCTTTACGAAGGCTACGCGCCCGGAGGCGTCGGTCTCATCGTCGAAGTGACGACGGACAACAAGAACCGCGCCATCGGCGAAGTCCGCAACGTGTTCACCAAGAACGGCGGCAATCTCGCCAGCTCCGGCGCGCTCACGAGCTTCTTCCAGCGCAAGGGGCAGATCATCATCGCGAAGGACGCGATCGGCGAGGACGAACTGATGGAGCTCGCGCTCGAAGCCGGCGCCGAAGACGTCAAGACCGAGGGCGACTTCTACGAAGTCGTCACCGCCATCGGCGATTACGACGCCGTCGCGAAGGCGCTCGACGACAAGCAGATCAAGTGCGAGTCCTCCGACCTCGTCTACCTGCCCAACGTCGAAGTGCCGATTTCCGACGCCGACACCGCGAAGAAAGTTCAGAAGCTGATCGACGCGCTCGAAGACCTCGACGACGTGAAGGCCGTTCACTCGAACGACGACATCGCCGACGGGCTTCTCGACGAGTGAGCCCGCGTTCCCGCGCGGCTCCCGCCTGAGCCGAGGGCGGCGGATTCCGGGATTTCGCCCGGAGCCCGCCGCGCCGCGGCCCGCCGTTCACGATTCATCATTCATTTCCGTTCATGTCCGTTCCCCGCAAACCTTTCGCCAAGAAAAAAGCGCCGTTCCCGCCGTTCAACCCGGTGCGGGTCGCGGCGCGCGCCGTCATCGTGCGCGGCGGGGAACTGCTCGTCGTGATTCTGCGCGACGATTCCGGCCCGTTCTACATTCTTCCCGGAGGCGGGCAGAAGCACGGCGAAACGCTTTCGGACACCGTGCGCCGCGAATGTCTCGAGGAGCTCGGCATCGCCGTGCGCCCGGGAAAAATGCTCTACATGCGCGAATACATCGGGAAGAACCACGCGTTCAAGGCGCGCCACAAGGCCTTCCATCAGGTCGAGGTCGTTTTCGAATGCGAAATCGAGAACGCCGACAACATCGGGCACGGCTTCGAGGAGGACAAGCGGCAGGTCGGCTACACCTGGATTCCGCTTTCGCGTCTGCGCGACGCCCGCCTGTTCCCGTCCGTGTTCAAGACTTTCCTCCGCGAGGACGACACGCTCGAAATTCCCTTCGGCTATCTCGGCGACGTCAACTGAGCGCGCCGCGCGCCGGTGCCCGTTTCTTTCCGGACGACCTCCGTCTTCCCCGCTTTCCTCTTTTCTAATCGCGCGCGGCGTGCTACGCTCTGCGCCCATGGAACCGCTGCTTCCGGCTCGCAGAAAGCGCATTACGGGAATAAACATCGTGCCGCTCATCGACGTGATGACGGCGCTGATCTTCTTTTTCCTGATGAGCATGAAATTCGACGATCTGCGGCAGCTCGGCATCACGCCTCCGCACTCGGATTCGGCTGCGGAGAGCGAAGGCGAGGCGCCGAAGCTCGTGATCGCGGTGAACAGAAACGGCGAGTTCTTCGTCAACGCCGAACGCGTTCCCGCCGAGGAGCTCTCCGACCGCCTGGAACGCGTCGCCGGCGGGCGCGGACTCAGGGAGGCCGTCGTCGTCGCCGACGAGGACGCGGCGATGAAATACGCCGTCCGCGCGGTGGACGAAGCGCGCCGCCGCGGGCTGGAAATCCGCCTGCTCGCCCGCCCGGGCGACGGCGCGGCGGGCGACTGAAAAAAACGAAATCTCCTGTTTCGCCTCCTCCCGCTTCGCCGAAATTCGGCGATTTCCGCGCGACGGCTCCCGTCCTCCGATTTTCCATATTCCCCTTATGCATCCCAAATCCTTCAGAACCCTTCTTTTCGCCGTCGCCGCGCTCCTCTGCGCGGGGACGTTTTCCGGCTGCTCGCTCGCGCGGGAACGGCCGCGCGACCTGCTCGCGAAAATGGAACTCGTCGAAGTGGACCATCGCGGCTACGTGCGCTACCGCGGCGAAGTCATCAAGCCCGGCGAGTTCGCGAACCGCGTCCGCGCCCTTCGCGACGAGGTCGCCGGCAGGCCGGTGCTGCTTTCGGTGAATCCGGAAGTGGAGACGAATCAGCCCGCCGTCGTGCCGTATCTGCGCCGAGTGCTCGAGAGCGTGAACGCCGGAAAAATCTACACGGAACTTCCGGAGCGGCTCTGAGCGCGTTCCCGCGATGAAAAGACGCTTCGGAAAATTACTCCTCTTCCTCTCGCTCGTCGCGGGCGCGCTCGCCGTCGCCGCGGGAATCGCGCTCGTCGTGTTCTGCGACGCGGATTTCCGGCGGGAACGGCTCGTGCGCTTTCTGCGGGAACGCGGCGTCGAAGCGAGCTTCGAGGAACTGAGCTTCGGCGTGGTGTTTTCCGATTCGATACGCGCGCGCGGCGTCTCGCTCGTCCTGCCCGACGGCAGCCGCATACGCGTGGAAAAATTCTCCGCCGCGCACAACGGCACGCTCGGTCTGTTTTCGGGCGAACCCTCGTTCCGCGATTTTTCCTGCACGGGCTTCGCGCTGGACGACGCCCGAGGACGCCGCCGCTTCGGTTTTTCCTTCGACGCGGAGGAAATCTCCGCCGCGTTTCGCCCCCTGGCGCCCATCGAGACGTTCACGCGCGGCGAGCCGCTCCCGTTCTCCGTCTCCGCGAAAAATTTCCGCGCGCGCGCCGCGGGCAGGGAAATCGCCGTCGGAGACGTCTCCGGCGATTTCCGCGGCGCGGAGCCGATTTCGCTCTCGGGAAAAATCCGGGGCGACTTCGCCGCGCTGATGGCGCAGCCCGCGTTCTCGAAGTTCGACAACGTCGCCGCCGGCGCGTTCACGTTTGAGGGGAGCGGGCGCTCGGCGAATCTGCGTCTCGAAAATCTGCGTTCCCGCTACGGCGGAATCGAAATCCCCGAAATCTCCGTTTCCGCCGCGCGCGGCGAGAACGCCACCGGAACGCTCGGCGTGGCGCTCCGGGGTGAAGAGCGGCGCTCTTCCGCAAAGATTCATTTTTCCCGGCTCGAATTCGGAGAAGGTTCTCTGAAATTCACGGCCGACGCCGAAGCGGACACGCTCGTCGTCGCGGACATCCTCCGCGCGGGACTGCTCTTCCGCGGACGCCGCCCGCTTTCGTCGCGCCCCGTTCCCGCCGCCGTTCCTCCTCCGCGCTCCCGCGTTCCCGCCGCGTCCGCGGCTCCGAAAGACGTCTCCGGGGCCGCCGGCGGCGCGGCGTCCGAGACGCGGGAACATCCTTCCGCGCAGGTCTCCGAGCCGTTCCGCCCGGAGTCCGTCGCGAACGCTCCCGCGACGTCTCCGCGCCCGAACGCTCCTGCGTCCGCGTTCTGGAAAGGCGTTTCCGGCACGGCGGATTTCCGCGTCCGCCGCGTCGTCTTTCCCGAAAACGAGGTCGGCGAACACGTCGGACGTTTTTCCGTTTCGGACGAATCGGCCGCGGTCGAATACGTCGTTCCGGAGTTCTTCGAGGGTTCGGGACGCGGGCGGTTTTCGCTGTCGTTCTCTCCCGAAGCGCCGCATTATCGGCTCGCGGGAACGGCCTCCGGCTCCTCCGTGGAAGTGCATCGTTGCGTTCCCGCGCTGCGCGCCCGCGACCCCGCGCCCGTTCTCGGAAAATTCGATTTTTCCGCGGGAATTTCCGCGGCGGCGGACGAGCCCGAACGCCTCGAAGACTCGCTGCGCCTGGATTTTTCCCTGAAGAACTCAGGCCCCGGACGCGTGCGCATCTTCAACGCGAAAAGCAAAAAAATCCGTCTCGCGGGCGACGTTGTGCGCATCAGCGGCGATCTCGCGAATCTCCTCGGCGGCCTCACGCGCAATCTCGAACCGCGCGCCTCACGCCTCGCCGACGTTTTCGGAAATCTCAAGGCGGCGCTCACCGATTTTTCCTATTCCGAAATGCGCGTCGAAGGCGAATACCGCGCGGGCGGAGATCTGAGCTGCCGCCGCTTCGACGTGCGCGGCGACGAGGTGCGCCTGTGCGGCGTAGGCGGCGTGCGCCCCGTCGTCGGAGAACCTTCCGACCGCTGGCCGATCGAGTTCGTCGCGACCGCCTTCGTGCGCGGCGGGCTCGCCGACGCCCTGCGCGAACTCGGCGTGCTTCGCGGCGCGGGAACGCCCGACGCCGACGGTTTCGTCGAGCTGCGCCGCTTCGCCTACGCGGGTTCCGCCGAACGCGCTTCGGAAAAATTCTTCGAAACGCTCATGGACGCCGCCGCCGGGCGCGACGTGCGCGACGCGGACGACGCTTCGCCGCGCGCTCCCGCCGGAAACCTGCTCGACGCCATCGTGCCGTGATCGCGCTTCCCCCACTGTTCATTTCCGATTCCTCCATGCATCTCACACCTCTGTTTTCAGAAGAACGCATCCGCGCGCGGGTTTCCGAAATGGCGCGCGAAATCTCCGATTTTTACGCCGCGCGCGACGGCGGGAACGCCGCTCCCGCGCCCGTGCTCGCGGTGGTGCTCGCCAACGGCGCGCTCTTCTTCGCCGCGGACCTGCTGCGCCGCCTCTCCGTGCCCGCGGAAATCGAGGTCGTGCGCGTCGCCTCCTACGGCGCGGGAACGCGCTCCAACGGCGCTCCCGAAATCCTCGGAGCGTTCCCGCGGGAAAAGATGCGCGGGCGGCGCGTGATGATCGTCGACGACGTGCTCGACACCGGGCACACGCTCGCCAGGCTCCGGGAAGAGGCGGAAAAATGCGGCGCGGCCGACGTGCGTCTCTGCGTCCTGCTCGACAAGCCCGCCCGCCGTCTCGTGCCCGAGCGCGCCGATTTCGTCGGATTCCCGATAGACGACGTGTTCGTCGTCGGATACGGGCTCGACCTCGACGGCGCCTGGCGCACCTTGCCCTACGTCGCCGCGGTTTCGTCCGCGGATAACGCAGAAGAAAAAAGAGGAGAGATGAGAGGTGAGAGATGAGAGGAATAATGGATGACGGATAATGGATGACGGATAATTCTCACCGAAGTTTTTGAAACACGGATGGAACGGATGAAAACAGATTCTTCAGTGAATAACGGATAATGAACAATGAATAGTTCTCACTGAGGTTTTTGCCCGAGCAAAAACTTTGAACACTCAATTATCCATTATCCACTATTCATTATTCACTATCCATTCCCCTATTCCCATCGCGCGACTCTTTCCCCTGAAAGGATCTGTTCCTCTAAGCCCTCACCCCTCCTCTCTCATCTCCTTTTCACTGGAAGTCATAGAAGTCAAAAGAAG
>JBJEVP010000024.1:0-4003 GCA_051884475.1 Candidatus Spyradosoma sp. | reverse complement strand
TTTGTTGGTTTCGTTCCCGCGGGGGCTTCCTCGCGGGAACGTTTTTTTTCGCGCGGGAGCGCTCAGCGTTCCGCGTTTTCCGTGAGCGGACGGACGCTCGGAATTTCGAGCCAGCGGATGGTTTTTTCCGCGATTTCCTTGAAGATCGGCGCCGCGATCGTGCCGCCGTAGGCGCGCGTCTTGACCACGCGTTTTTCCATCTGCATCGTGCCGTTGGGGTAGCGGAGAATCCTGCCGTTCGCGTCGCGCTTGGCGACCCAGCGCTCCGCGTAATACACGGGACCGTCCACCACGACCGTGATGACGATGCGCGGATTTCCCGCCGGGAAGAATCCGGAAAAGGAGGTGACGTAGTAGTCGTCGGAATATTTCCCGTCGATGATTTTCTGCGACGTTCCCGTCTTGCCCGCGACGTCGTAGCCGGGAATGTCCGCCTTGCCTCCGGTGTTGCGCGATTCGGCGCCGACGGCGTCGCGCAGCATGCCCGCGAGGAGCTTCGCCGTGTCTTCGGAAACGACTCTTCTCCGCGCCGAGGGCGCGAGCGAGAGCACTTCCCGGTTCCTGCCGTCCACGACGCGCCGGACGATCTGCGGCTCCATGAGCAGCCCGCCCGCGGCGACGACGCTCATGGCGCAGTGCGTCTGCAGCGGCGTGCAGGAGATCGAGTGGCCCATCGGGACGCGCGTGATCGTGAGCCCGTCCCAGTTTTTGGGATCGAGCACGATTCCCGCCTGTTCGCCGGAGGCGCCCACGAGCCTGGTCTTTTCTCCGAAGCCGAATTTTCTGATGTAGTCGAAATAGGCGCGTTCGCCGAGCTGTTCGCAGAACTTCATCGCGATCTGCGCGGAACCGCGGTTGGAGGACTGCTTGATGATTTCGCGCACGTCGAGCTTTTCCATCTTGTGGTCCTCCTTGGGGAGGGCGCGCATCTTTCCGCGGTAGGGCGCCTTGAGCAGCGAGCAGTCGAAGACGCTGTTTTCGGTGACGACTTTTTCTTCGAGCGCGGCGGCGACGGAGACGATCTTGAAGACGGAGCCGGGCTCGTAGATGTCCGTCACGGCGCGGTTGCGCTGGTTTTCGAGCGGCGCCGTGCCGAAGCGGTTGAGGTCGAACGTCGGGCTGTTCGCGAGCGCGAGGATGCGCCCCGTCTTGGCTTCGCTGACGATGATCGAGGAGGAGATCGGGTGATACTGCTCGACGATTTTCCTGCAGGCGGCTTCCGCGAAGCCCTGGATCGTGGCGTCGAGCGTGAGCTGGACGTTGTAGCCGTCGCGCGCGGGAACGTCGCGGGAACGCATGCGCGGGAGCTCGCGGCGGCGTCCGTCCGTCTTGCTTTCGCGCCATCCGTTTTCGCCTTCGAGGAAGCGGTTCATCGCCAGCTCGATTCCGGACGTCGCCTTGTCCTCGCGGTTGACGTAGCCGATGACGTGCGAGGCGAGCTCTCCGAGCGGATAGGTGCGCACGAAGCGGCGTTCGATGCTGATCGGAAAATACGAGCGGGAGACGTTGCGGCCCTTGCGGTCCACGACGGTTCTCGGCAGCATCTTCAGGACGCGCCGCGCCGTTTCCTCGTCCACGTCCTTCTTCAGAAGCGCGTAGCGGTTCGGGCGCGCGTCCGGCGTGCGCGGCGGATCGAGTTTTTCCGTCAGTTCCTCCACGCTCATTCCGAGTGCTTCGGCGATTTCGGGAAATTTTTCGCGGTCCTCCGGGGTGACGAGCTCCTGGTCCCCGCGCAGGGAAAAGACTTCGAGATTCTGCGCGAGGATGTTCCCGCGCGAATCGGTGATGATGCCGCGGCTCGCCGGGTGAACTTCGCTGATGCTGCGGTTTTCGTCGGCGACGCGCCTGTAGTGCTCCGCCGTGTGCACCTGAATCCACCAGAGGCGCCCGACGACCGCCGCGAAGCACAGCGCGATCGCGGTCGCCGTGAGGCGGAAACGCCATCCCGATACGATGAGGTTTCTCACGCGCCTCTCCTCCGCTCGGACGTTCCTGCGCGTCTCAGCGTTCGGCGGAATACGCGGCGAGTTCGCTGAGTTCGACCGCGAGGGCCTTGGGCTTGACGGAGACCGCGCGCCCGACGCCGTGCGGGATGTTCGTCGTGCGCACGCGGATGATCTGCTCCGGCTCCTTGAAGTCTTTGGGCAGGCCGGCGTTCCCGCGGAGAATCTCCGTGTTGCAGAGCCGCGCCTTGGTCGCCTGAAGCGATTTGATTTCCTCCGTCAGCGCCGCGCATTCCTTCTCGATGCGCCTGATGCCGTCGCTCTTGCGGTCGCGCGTCGCGTTGACCGAGACCAGCTGAAAGGTGGCGACGAGGAACGTGCCCGCGATGACGCAGAGCATGCAGACGTTGGAAAAGTTCTTGCAGATGTAGGAAAACATGGGCGGGGAAGGGGATTAAAGTTTTCTGACGGCCCGAAGCCGGGAGCTGCGGGCGCGGGGATTTTCGGCGAGTTCCGCCTCGGAGGGGCGGACCGCTTTGCGCGTGAGCATTTCCGCGACGCGGGAACGTTCGTCCTGCGGGCGGGAATCCGAGCGGTCCGTGGGACGGCCGCCGAGCTCGTTGAAGAACCGCTTGACGATGCGGTCCTCCAGCGAATGGAAGCTGATGACGGCGAGAACGCCGCCGGGTTTCAGCGCGGAAAAGGCCTTCGGGAGGGCGCGGCGGAGTTCGCCGAGCTCGTCGTTCACCGCGATGCGTATGCCCTGAAACGTCTTCGTCGCGGGATGGATTTTTTCTCCGGGGCGTCTGCCGACGGCGTTTTCGATCACTTCCGCGAGCGTCGCCGTCTCGGAGAGTCTTCCCGTGCCGCGGGCGTCGACGATCGCCTCCACGACGCGCCGCCAGCGGGGCTCCTCGCCGTAGTCGCGCACGGCTTCGATCAGGCGTTCCCGCGGCGCGGTTTCGAGGAATTCCGCCGCGTCGGTTCCCGAACTCGTGTCCATGCGCATGTCCGCGTGCGCGTTTTTTCGGAAGGAAAATCCGCGCGCGTCGTCGTCGAGCTGAAACGAGGAGACGCCGATGTCCATCAGCACGCCGTCGAAAGGCGCGTCGGGCACTTCGTCGAGACGCGAAAAGGGCAGGGCGTAGAAGCGGAAGCGTTCTCCGAAGTCGCGTTTCATCGGTTCCGCGCGCGGGAGCGCTTCGGGATCGCGGTCGATCGCGGAGAGCGTCGCGTTCCCGCCGGCGCGTTCCAGGACGGCCCGGGAATGTCCTCCGCCGCCGAACGTGCAGTCCAGATAATTCCCGCCCGGACGCGGCGCGAGCGCGTCCAGCGTCTCCGCGAGCAGAACGGGAATGTGTTTCGGGGGATTCATTCGGGGCGTGTGAACAACCTGTGGATTTTGTAATTAAATTTTAATCACGAAATGTGAACAACCTGTGAGTTTTGTAAATTATTTTGGATACGAAAGGAATTCCGGTCAAAGTCCGAGCTCGGCGAGCGTCGCGAAGGTCTCTTCCGGCGAGACGTTCTTCGCGTCTTCTTCCGCGAGGCGTTCCGGATTCCAGATGTGAAATTTCTTGAACTCGCCGACGAGCACCGCCTCGCCGGAGATGCCGGCGTGGGCGAGCAGACGCGCGTCGAGGCTGATGCGTCCGGCCTTGTCGCAGGTCACTTTGCTCGCGCTGCGGGCGAGCATCATCAGCGCGCGCTGTTTCGCGGGAGCGCTCAGGTTCGACTGCGAGGCCGCTTCGATGAGTTTCCGCACCACGTCGGGCGGGCAGACCGTGATGCAGCCGTTCGGCGCGGGAATCGCCAGGTACACGGAGCGCGCGTCCGCTTCGAAGCGCCAATCCGACGGGATCGTCAGGCGGTTCTTCGCGTCGAGCTTATGCCGGAATTCTCCGACGAATAACTGTGCGTTTTCCGTGAACATTTATGGGAAGACTCGGGAGTTGCTCCCGATACAAAACACTTTCCCCCATTTCGCCCCACTTGTCAACAGTCCATAGCTTTTTCTTCAAAAAAACTTGTTGACAGATTATTCACACCCGCCGTGA
>JBJEVP010000023.1:0-4066 GCA_051884475.1 Candidatus Spyradosoma sp. | reverse complement strand
TCAAGAAGCTCTACATGCACAAGATCAACAACGTGCTCGGCTCCGCCGGCAAGGCGTAATCGAAGAAAAAGCTTAAAGTTCAAGGCTTGAAGCTTAAAGAAGCGTTTCCGCGGGTCTTCCTCGCGGGAACGTTTTTTTTTGCGCGCGGCGCGGGAACGAAGACAGGAGAAGCCCGTCGGAGACTTTCGAAATGCGCCTCAGGCTTCCCGGCGCGGCGGCATCTTCTTCTCGAAGCGGAAAAAATAGTCGCCTCCGACGATTCCCTCGGTGTCGTGAGGCGACTTGTGGCGCGGATTGAAAAACTCGACCGCGTGAAAACCGCAGCGGTTGACGTAGAAATGAATGTTGCGGCGCTCGAAATAGGGCGTCACCGTCTCCCAAACTTCCGTTTCCGGCCACAGCGCCTCGAGCGCGCGCCAAATCCGCAGCCCGATTCCGCGGCTCTGAATCCCGTGCTTCACGTACAGGAAGTCGAGATGATTCCTGCGGGAACGTTCGTCCGCGACGACGACGGCGCCGCCCGCCAACACCCCGTCCGCGAGCGCCTTGTAGGCGTGCGCGCCTTTCGCGCCCAGCGAGCGGTCGATGTCTTTTTCCGGCAGCACTTCGACGTCGATTTTCCCGAACTCGGCGACGGCGCCTTTCTGAAACGCTTCGCGCATGTCGTTCTTGAAAACCGGCAAATCCTCCGGAAGCAGCGGCAGCAGGTCGAATCTCATGCCCGGATTCAGCCATAAAACGCCGCGAAAATCAACGCGCGTCTTGCCGCGAAAAAGCGCCCCCGCGGATCTCTCCGCGAGGGCGCGAACCTCATGACCTTATGAAAAAATCTTCCGCCGGCGCCGCCGAGGCGGAATCGCTCGTCGCAGGGCAAGAGAGCGACACTGCGGACGCTTTGACGTGGGCACGTTTTTGTTTGCGGGGGTGGGGCAAAGAAATTACTTTTTCCCGCCAACTCAAAATCGTTTTTTATGTCCGACACAATCCAGCTGAAAGTCTTCGAATCCTCGAACGGAGCGCTCCCGCCCCTGACTCCCGTGCAGGAGGAAATCCTGCGCCTGAAAAAGGAGCGCAAGGCGGTGCTGCTCGTGCACAACTACCAGAGCGCGGAAATTCAGCGCGTGGCGGATTTCGTCGGGGATTCCCTCGGGCTCTCCTATCAGGCGGAGGCTGCGAAGGACGCGGAAGTCATCGTGTTCTGCGGCGTGCACTTCATGGCGGAAACGGCGAAGATCGTGAATCCGTCGAAGCGCGTGCTGCTTCCCGTCATGGAGGCGGGCTGCTCTCTCGCGGACTCCTGCCCGGCGGAGGAACTCGCGGCCTACAAGGCGGCGCATCCGGAGCTTTACGTCGTCGCCTACATCAACTGCAGCGCGGAAGTGAAGGCGCTCGCCGACGTGATCTGCACGAGCGGGAACGCGAAGAAAATCGTCGAGCACGTTCCCGCGGACAAGGAAATTCTTTTCGTTCCCGACCAGAATCTCGGTTCGTGGGTCGCGGATCAGACGAAGCGCAGGATTCGTCTTTGGCCGGGCAGCTGCTACGCGCACGTGCTTTTCAGCGTCCGCGAGATTCAGCGCGCGAAGCAGGAGTTCCCGGGCGCTCCCGTGCTCGTGCACCCGGAGTGCGTCGAAAGCGTCCGCGCGCTCGCCGACGTCGTCTGCTCCACGGAAAAAATGGTCGATTTCTGCCGCACGTCCCCGGCGGACACGTTCGTCATCATCACGGAGACGAACATGATTTCCCGCCTGCGCAACGAGATTCCTAACAAAAGATTCGTCGCCGGTCCGACCGCCGTCTGCGCCTGCAACGAATGCAGGTTCATGAAGCTGAACACGCCGGAAAAGCTGCGCGACTGCCTGCGCGACATGACGCCGGAAATCACGATGGACGAGGAGCTGCGTTCCCGCGCCTACGTGCCGCTCAAGCGCATGCTCGACTGGAGCGCGCGGTGATCGTTCGTTTTTTTTTCAAGCCGAAGAAAAGACAATGAGCACAGGAATCGTCATCGGAATCGTCGCCGGCGGGATCGCTCTCGTCGTTCTGCTTTGGGGCGTTTCGGTCTACAACGGGCTGGTCGCGCTGCGCAACCGCTTCAAGAACGCCTTCGCGCAGATCGACGTTCAGCTTCAGCGGCGCTACGACCTCATTCCCAATCTCGTCGAGACGGCGAAAGGTTTTCTCCGCCACGAGAAGGAAACGCTTCAGGCCGTGACCGAGGCGCGCAACACGGCGCTCGCGGCGGCCAAGGCCGCCGGCGGGAATCCCGCGGACGCGGCGGCGATAGGCCGGCTCTCCGCGGCGGAAGGCGCGCTGGGCTCCGCGCTCTCGCGCCTGATGGTCGTCTGCGAGGCGTATCCGGAGCTGAAGTCCGACCGCCATATGGCGCAGGTGATGGAGGAGCTTTCCTCGACGGAAAACAAGATCGCGTTCGCGCGTCAGGCCTATAACGACTCCGTGACGGCCTACAACAACGGGCGCGAGACGTTCCCGTCGTCCCTCGTCGCGGGCGTCTGCGGCTTCGCTCCCGCCGAACTGCTGCGCACGGAGAATCCGCAGGCGCGGGAAGCCGTGAAGGTTCGGTTCTGAAGAAATGAGCGCGCAGAACATTCTGGAGCTCCGCAACCTCTCCGTCGTGCGCGGGGAGAAAAAGATTTTTTCCGGCGTCTCGCTGAGCGTTCCCGTCGGATGCAGCACCGCGATTCTCGGCCCCAACGGCGCGGGAAAATCGACTTTCCTGAAACTGCTCACGCGGGAAATCTACCCCGTGGCGTCGCCGACGTCCGAGCTCAGGATATTCGGCGAAAAACTCTGGAACGTGCGCGAGCTGCGTTCCCGCCTCGGCATCGTCTCCAACGACCTGCAGACGCATTTCCCCGAGGACACGCCCGGGACGGACGTCGTGCTTTCCGGCTTCTTCTCGAGCTTCGGCGTGTGGCGGGATCAGCGGATTTCGCGGGAACGCCGCCGCGTCGCCGAAAACGTGATGCGCATGCTCGACATCGACCGCATCGCCCGCCGCGAGTTCGGCACGTATTCCACCGGAGAGCAGCGCCGCTTTCTGCTCGCCCGCGCGCTCGTGAACGCTCCGGAAGCGCTCGTGCTCGACGAACCCACGAGCGGCCTCGACCTCAGGTCCCGCTTCGTCTATATCGAAAAACTGCGCGAACTCATGCGCGCGGGAACGACGGTCGTGCTCGTCACGCACGAAGTCGGCGAAATCTCTCCGGAGTTCTCCCGCGTGATTCTGCTCAAGCGCGGGGGAATCGTCGCCGACGGTCCGAAGGCGGAGACGCTGACTTCCGAGCGCCTTTCCTCGCTTTTCGAGATTCCGCTTTCCGTCGCCGAAAAGAACGGATTCTATTCCGTCGTTCCCGCCGACCGTTGAGTTTTTTTCGTTTGCAAATCTCGAAAAAAACACGCTGAATAACGCTACGTTTTTTAATCATTCGAAAGTCCGTCCTATGAAAAACAAAATCTTCGCAGTCTCCGCGCTCGCCGCCGTCGTTTCGCTCGTCGGCTGCACGTCTCAGCCGGTCGATCAGCCCGGCTCCCGCCGCCCGGAAGGCACCTGGAACAGCATCACGGGAACGCTCAGCAACGTCCGCTACTACAACAGCGACGTCGATCGCGTCTACAAGGCCGCCGAACAGGCGTTCCGCGACATGAACATCTTCGTCACGGGCTACACGCAGTACAAGAACGGCTACACGCTCTACGGCCGCGCGCTCGGCGACTACAAGGTCACCGTGGACGTCACGAGCCGCCAGGTCTCGACGAAGGGCACGGAGCGCCAGCCGATTCCCTACACGGAAGTCTCCGTCTCCTACGGGGCGTTCGGCGATCTCGCGCCGTCGCTGCAGATCATCTCGAGGATTTCTTCGCATCTTCCGAGCGAAAAATAATCGTCTCCGCATACGCGAAAAAAAAACCGTCCTTTCCGGGGCGGTTTTTTTCTGTCGGACGTCCGTCCGGCGTTCGTCATTGATCATCCGCCTCCTTCCGTGTCTTCCTACCGCGGCAGAATCGCCCCGACGCCGACCGGGCTGCTCCATCTCGGGCACGC
>JBJEVP010000022.1:0-4098 GCA_051884475.1 Candidatus Spyradosoma sp. | reverse complement strand
TCAAAGTTTTTGCCGAGGCAAAAACACAGTGAGAACTCTCAGTTATCCATTATCAATTATCCATTGTTCTTCCTTCTTTCTCTTCCGTGCCTTGCCGGTTCAAACTTTCAATTTTCAACTCTCAATTCTCAACTGAAAAAGCGGCGGGACGCCGCTTCTCTCACCGCCGTTCGGGGAAGCGCGGCGGACGGCGATACGGCGGGAGCGTCTCGACCCGATAGCCGAGCACGGCGGGATCCTTCACGAGCGCGGCGAATTTTTCCGTCGGGAAGAACGTGTGCACGCTTTCGGGCAGATCGCATTCGACGAGTCCGCCGTCCGGCCTCCTGAGCGCGAGCCCGACGAGCGTCCCGCCCGAGTTCGCGCTGATGTGCGGCTTCAGTCTGTTCTCGAGAAAGGCGGGAACGTCCTCGTCCGGATTGAGCACGAAGACGACCTTCTTGAGCAGCTTCGGCAGCTGCTCCGTCATCATGGAAATCCGCGAGACCTGCAGGCTCCATTCCTCCTGGCGTTCCCGATAGCGCAGCTCGCAGTCGAGAACGACCTGCGCGCCGTCCGTGATGAGCGACTTGTATTCCTCGTAATCCGCGGCGAAGCAGATGAGCCCGTACTTGTCCTTGCGCGTCTCGAACGAGAACGTGGCGAACTTGCGCCGGTCGGCGGTGTCCTTGACGTAGATGTCCTCGATGATCCCGCAGATGCGCACGGCGTGATTCTTCGCCGCCTTGGAAAGCGTGCATTCCTCGAGCGGTCCCGAGAACGTCGAGACCGCCTGCTCCAGCCCGGCATAGACGTTGAACGGATGCCCGGAAAGATAAAGCCCGAGCAGCTCCTTTTCCTTGCGGAGCTTCTCCAGCGGAGACATGGGCGCGCCGGAGCGGTCGATGAAGTCCGCGGCGGAACGGCGCTCGTCGAGAATCCCGAGCTCCATCGTGAAGCCGTCTCCGCCGGAACTCGCCTCGTTCTTCAGCAGAAAGTCGCGCACGGCGAGGAACGACGCCTGAATGTGGTTGCGGTCCTCGTACTGCTCGCAGCTGTCGAAACCGCCCGTCTCGATGAGCGAATTGAGACTGCGCCCGAGATTGAGCGACGTTTCGCGCACGACGCCCGTCTCCTCGTTTCTGACGAAGACGCGCTTGGTGGAAAGCCGTTCCATGAAATCGACGAAGCCCTTGTATTTTCCGCCGCGGGAACGCTCCTCGATGATCGCCTGCGCGACCTTCTCGCCCAGCCCCTTCAGCGGCATGAAGCCGAAGTGGATCGCGTTGTTCGCGGGATCGGGAGTGAAGAGCTCGTTCGACGTGTTCACGTTCGGCCCGAGCACGCGGATGCCCATGCTCTCGCATTCGGAGATGACGCCGAGCATCTTTTCCGGATTGCTCATTTCGGAATCGAGCACCGCCGCCATGTATTCCACCGGATAATGCGCCTTGAGGTAGCCCGTCTGATACGCCACGTAGGCGTAGCACACCGAATGGGACTTGTTGAACGCGTATTCCGCGAACGCCTTCCAGTCCGTCCAGATCTTGTCGATGAGCTGCTCGGCGCGCG
The DNA here is from genome assembly GCA_051884475.1 of Candidatus Spyradosoma sp. Taxonomy (GTDB): domain Bacteria; phylum Verrucomicrobiota; class Verrucomicrobiia; order Opitutales; family UBA953; genus Spyradosoma. Next base: position 2,547 of record JBJEVP010000022.1, on the reverse strand, counting down.
CCTTGTTGCCCTTGAGCGGCTCCATGAAACGCGGATTTTCGAGGCAGCCCCGATGAAATTTTTCCTGCAGCTTCGCCATCGTGTCCAGCTGCTTCTTGCCCATCGCCTTGCGGAGCACGTCGGACTCGCCGCGCGTGAACTGCCCGAGCTCGCGGGAAAGCAGCATGACCTGCTCCTGATAGACCGTGATTCCGTACGTGTCCTTGAGGTAGCGTTCCATCAGCGGATGATCGTACACGATGGGATCCTCGCCGTGCTTGCGGCGGATGAACTGCGGAATGTATTCCATCGGCCCCGGACGATACAGCGCGTTCATGGCGACGAGGTCCTCGAAGCGGTTCGGCCTTAGCATGCGCAGATATTTCTTCATTCCGCCGGATTCGAACTGGAAAAGCCCCGTCGTTTCGCCGCGGGCGAAGACGCCGAACGTCGCCTCGTCGTCGAGCGGAATCGAATTGATGTCCACGTCCACGCCCTTCGCGTCCTTCACGTTCTGCAGACAGTTCTTCAGAATCGTGAGCGTCTTGAGCCCGAGAAAGTCCATCTTGAGCAGGCCGATGGGCTCGACGAAATGCCCGTCGTACTGCGTGGTGAGCAGGCTGTCGTCGGGCGTGGGCATCACGGGAATCGTCTCGATGAGCGGATCGCGCGAAATCAGCGTGCCGCAGGCGTGAACGCCGGTCTGGCGGATCGATCCGTCGAGCGCCTCCGCGAAATTGAGCGTGTCGACGACGAGCCGATCGTGCGAGCTCTTTTCGTCGCGCAGCTGCGGGCTTTCCCTGAGCGCGGCCTCCATCGTGATCTTCGGACGCGCGGGAACGAGCTTCGCGAGCTTGTTCGCCTCCTGCAGCGGCAGGTCGAGCACGCGCGCCACGTCCTTGATCGCCATGCGCGGCGCCATGCTTCCGAAAGTGACGATGTGCGCGACGTGGTCCTTGCCGTATTTCTGCGCGACCCATTCCAGCACCTTCCCGCGCCCGGCGTCGTCGAAGTCGATGTCGATGTCGGGCATCGAAATTCGGTCCGGATTGAGAAAGCGCTCGAAAAGAAGGTCGTACTTCATCGGATTTATGCCCGTGATTCCGAGACAGTAGGCGACGACGCTGCCCGCCGCGCTTCCGCGCCCGGGCCCGACGAGCACGCCCATCTCGCGCGCCGCCGCGATGAAGTCCTGCACGATGAGGAAGTAGCCGGGGAAACCCATCGTCTTGATCGTGTTCAGCTCGAAGTCGATGCGTTCCTGGGCGTCCTCGGGAATGACTTCGCCCCAGCGCCGATGCGCTCCCGCCATCGTCAGATGGCGCAGATAATCGTATTCGAAGCGGATGCGGTAGACCTTTTCCGCGCCTCCGAGCTTTTCGTAGCGGTCGCCGAACTCGGCGCGCAGCTCATCCTCGGAGATGCGTTCCCGCAGCGCCGTCTCCGAACCGAACGACTCCGGAATCGGAAACACCGGCATGATGGGCGGCGAATCGAGCTGGTATTCCTCCACCTTGTTCGCGACTTCGAGCGTGTTCAGCAGAATCTCCGGCCTGTCGTGAAACAGCGCCTTCATCTCCGCCGTCGTCTTGAACCACTCCTGCCGCGTGTAGCGCAGCCGATTCTCGTCGGACACCTTCTTCCCGGAATTGAGGCAGAGCAGAATGTCGTGCGCGGACGCGTCATTCTCTTCGAGAAAATGCACGTCGTTCGTCGCGACGACCTTGATTCCGAGCTTTTCCGCGATTCTGAAAATTCCTTTTTCGGCGACGATCTGCCGCTCATAGACGTTGCGCGTGTCCTCGCAGACGTCGTTCGGATGGCGCATGACTTCGAGATAGAAGTCCTCTCCGAACACGCGGCGGAACCAGCGCGCCGCCGCCTCCGCTCCCGCCTCGTCGCCCGCGAGAATCTTCGAGGGAATCTCGCCCGCGATGCACGCGGAGCACACGATCAGCCCATCGTGGTATTTTTCGAGAATCTCCTTGTCGATGCGCGGCCGATAGTAGTTGCCCTCCGTCCAGCCCAACGAAATCAGCCGGACGAGGTTGCGGTATCCGGTGAGATTCTTCGCGAGCAGAATCAGGTGATTGCCCGAGCGGTCGATCTTTTCGTCCGTTCCCGCGGGAATGTTCTTGCCCTTGTCGAAACGCGTGCGCCGCGCGACGTAGGCCTCGCAGCCGAGAATCGGCTTGATGCCGGCCTTCCGGCAGGTGTCGTAAAAGAGCTTGATGCCGAACATGTTCCCGTGGTCGGTCAGAGCGACCGCGGCCATGCCGTCCGCCTTCGCCTTGGCGGCGAGCTTCTTGATGTTCGTGGCGCCGTCCAGCAGCGAATACTGCGAATGCACGTGCAGGTGCACGAAATCGCTGAACGGCGTCGCGGGAACGTTGTCTTCGGCTTCGGCCATTTTTTGATTTTTAACGATTAACTGAGCATCAGGTTGAACGACAAAGGAAAAACAACAGTCAGCCGCTGACGGGCAACAGTTGAGCTTTGATCATTCCTCAATGGTGGTCGTCGCAGTTGCAGCCGCGCGCCCAGGTGCCGTTCTCGTCGAGCTCGTGC
>JBJEVP010000021.1:0-4139 GCA_051884475.1 Candidatus Spyradosoma sp. | reverse complement strand
ATCTGAAAACGGCGGAGAAAGCCGCGAAATCACTTCCCGCCCGAAGGAAGCCTTGGGTGACCCGAAAAGCCCGCCCGCGCAGATCATTCTCGACGTGCGCAGAAGGAGGACGTCAACCCTTTTTCGTGAACCGTCTGTTGCGGAAGAAAATCCCACTCCTCGTCAGCGGTTTCAACGCGAAGCCGCCCAGAGGCGAACCCGCAACGCATCTGACAAGTCATTTCCGCAAATGCTACGGGACTCGTTTCCACCGTCGGAAACAAATTTTCTCCGAAACTCGGGAAGGATTCTCGAAAATGTCGTCTTCGTCGAGCTGATGCACCGCACGCGAGACTGCAATCTGTTTTTCGAAAAAGAAAATCACGAAATCGACTTCGTCGTCACGCTCGACGCGCTCGAGGAAGTCTCCGAAAAACTTCATATGGCGTTCCCGCGACTACGGAGGAGAAATCCGGCGCGGGAACGACCTAATTCGCGTCCGCAGCAGCGCTACCTGGATTCACCGACGATCCCGCCGCTCTTTCGCCTAAGATTCAAGTGAGTGTAGAGGATTTACATTTTCATTCTTTACATTTCTCGAAAAACTGAGGTTGAATTAGAAAAATGGCACAGGCGATCTTGAACGATCTTTCTATCGAAGGCATTTCCGCGTATCTTCCGGAAACGCGCTTCGAGTTGCGGAATCTTGCCGGAATTTACGGTCGTGATGAAACTGAGAAGATTATCCGCGCAACGGAAATCGAAAGAGTCCGCGTCGCCGCGCCCGGTGAAACTGCTGCGGACATGTGCTTCGCCGCCGCATCTTTTTTGCTCGAGCGCACAGGAACAAGCGCAGAAAACGTGGACGGAATCATTTTCGTCTCACAGACGCCCGACGTCCTCATGCCAGAGACCTCCTACTTTTTGCAATCGAAACTCGGACTTGGGAGAACAACGCTTTGTCGGGACATACGGCTCGGATGCTCCGGCTATGTCCACGGACTCTTCCAGGCCGGACTTTGGGTTTCGTGCGGAGCCTGCCGACGGGTTCTCCTACTGGCGGGAGATACCTCCACACGAATTGTCAATCCCCGAGATCGTGCGCTGAGAATGATTTTCGGTGACGCCGGAACGGCGACGCTCGTCACTTCTGGAACGGGAAAAATCGCTTTCGATTTCGGCTCTGACGGATACGAAGCCAAACAGCTCTTCGTTCCCGCTGGCGGATTTCGACAGCCCGTATCGGAAAAAACGAAGATTCTCGAAACGGACGAAGACGGAAACGCCCGAACACAGGAAGATCTCTTCATGAACGGAATGGAAGTGTTCCGCTTCGCGCTCACTCGCGTTCCCGCAAGCATCCGGACCGCACTTGAACTCGCCGGATGGAAAAAAGACGACGTCAGCGTTTTCGCCTTTCATCAAGGGAACGGCTTCGTCACGAAAACACTGCGAAAGGTACTCCGCTTGCGGGATGAGCTCGCGCCCTCGTGCGTACGAGAAACCGGCAACACTGGACCGGCGTCCGTCCCGCTTCTTCTTTCTGGTCTGTTCGGAAGCGAAAACGGTTTGCCTTCGCCAAAGCTTGTCCATGCGCTGCTCTGCGGATTCGGAGCGGGGCTCTCCTGGGCGAGCGCTGCAACGGATGCCTTTCGAAATACTCGCGTCTTTTCTCCTCTAAACGCGTAATTTTTATGAATCACAAAGAAATCACGGAAATCGTCCGAGCTCTGACGCAGGAAAACCTTCGGGCAGAGGGACTCGCAATCAACGTCGACGAAAATACCCCCCTCATCGGATCCAAGCGAGTCTTCGACTCCATGGGACTCGTCAATCTGATTGCAGACGTCGAGACGGCTCTCGCTGACGAAGGATTCGAAATATCACTGATGAGCGAAGAGGCAATGTCTCTGCGTCTCAGTCCATTCAGAAATGTCGGAACGCTCTCCGCATTCGTCGAACGGCTCATCGCTGAAAAAAAGGAAAATCGATGAGCGGCCGAGTTGTAATCGTCACCGGAAGCCGCAAAGGACTCGGAAGAGCGCTCTGTGAACACTTTCTCAACAGAAACGATTTCGTCATCGGATGCAGTCGGCGAGACAGCTCCATTTCCCATGAAAACTACGAGCATTTCGAACTGGACATCGCTGACGAGAACGCCGTCTCGGCGATGACAAGTGCCGTCTTTCGAAAACACGGACGAATCGATCTGCTCGTCAACAATGCAGGCACGGCCCTAATGAACCACGCACTGCTGACTCCAGGATCCGCCGTCGAAAAGATCTTCGCTACGAATTTCTTCGGCACATTCTTCCTCTGCAGAGAAGTCGCCAAACGCATGCTCAGACGCAGATTCGGACGTATCGTCAACATTTCCACCGTAGCCGTCGCGCTTAATCTCGCGGGAGAATCGATTTACGCGTCTAGCAAAGCCGCCGTTGAACAATTCACGCGTATCCTCGCGGCGGAGCTCGGAGAGAGCGGAGTCACAGTCAATACCGTAGCGCCAACTCCGATTGCAACCGACCTCATAAAGAACGTGCCTAAGGAAAAAATCGAAGACATCGTGTCTAGGCAGTGCGTCAGACGCCTCGGTACGCCGAGCGATGTTGTGCGTGTCGTGGAATTTTTTGCCGCCCCCGAGAACGGATTCATCACAGGTCAAACTCTCCGTCTTGGCGGTGTCTTCTGATTGTTTAGCGATGAAAAAATTTCTTGAAGCTCTGCGTCTGCATGAGAAGGCGCCCGCAATCGTCTCGAACGGAAAAACTTTCAGCTACGATGACCTTCTGAAAAAAACGGAAGAACTCCGCTCCCGCTTCGGCAACGAAATTTCCGCAGGCACTTCCGTCGCTCTGCTCGCCGATTACGGTTTTACGAGCATCGCCGCATTTTTCGCGCTCGCGGCGCTGAGAGCAGTCATCGTTCCGCTATCCCCGAAACTCATCGATGAAACCGATGAAAAAATCCGAATCGCAAGCTGTTCACACAAAATCAAAATTTTCGATGACGCCGAAGAGAAAGATTTGTGCGTCAAAAAGATCTCCGACGCCAGGAACGCGCCTCCGCTCTTCGAAAAACTGAAGACACGTGACTCGTCCGGGCTCGTCCTTTTCTCTAGCGGCTCCACGGGAACGCCTAAAGCGATGCTGCACAATCTCGACGCGCTCGCGGACTCTTTCCCGCCTAAGCTCTCCGGAAGACGAACGGCAGTCCTACTGTTTTTGCTCTTCGATCACATCGGCGGAATAAATACGTTGCTGCGAGCGTTTTCCGTCGGCGCGAAAGTCGTCATTCCGCAAGAACGGTCCCCTGCGGAAATCGCCGAACTCATAGAAGAGGAAAAAATCTCTCTACTCCCGGCAACACCAACTTTCCTGAATTTACTTCTGATGGAAAAAGCTCAGTGTTCCCGAGACTTTTCTTCGCTCAGACTGATTTCCTACGGTGCGGAATCCATGCCGGACGCGCTTCTGAAACGACTGAAATCTGCCTTTCCGCGCGTGCGGTTTACGCAAACGTTCGGAACGAGCGAAACGGGAATCGCCCGTACCATCGGAGACGAAAAGCACAGTTCTCTGATCCGGATTGACGGAGCATCGACCGAAGTCCGAATCGAAAACGGAGAACTACTGTTGCGTTCGAAGACGCAGATACTCGGCTACCTCAATGACGAAGACTCCGAACGCATTACTCCAGACGGATGGTTTCGAACCGGAGATGTCGTCGAAGTCCGTGCCAACGGATTTCTGAAAATCATCGGCAGAAAAAACGATCTCATAAACGTCGGAGGAGAAAAGGTTTTTCCTGGAGAAATCGAAAATATACTACTCAAAATCCCGCAGATATCCGATGCTACGGTTTTCGGGGAACCGAACCGAATTACCGGACAATCCATCGCGGCAAAAATCGTTCTACGGGAGCCGATGAAAACGCTTGAAGCAAAACGTCTCGTCGCTTCGTTCTGCCGAAACCGGATTGCTCGCTATAAGATTCCTGCAAGAATCATCATTGTTCCCCAAACCGAAATCTCAGCCCGCTTCAAAAAGATACGTGGAAGTGCCGCATCTCAGAAAACGCCGGTTTGAACAGGATAAAAATCTCTGCGCTCAGTCGCGGAGAATGAGCGCGATGAAGACGAGGTCGTCCGTTCCCGCGTT
>JBJEVP010000020.1:0-4139 GCA_051884475.1 Candidatus Spyradosoma sp. | reverse complement strand
AAAAGAAAATCGTTTCCTGTTTTTTCAGCGAAAGGTCAGAAAGGGAACTCGCTCTGGTCGGGGGCGACGGGTTCTTCGCTGACGAGATTTTCGAGTCCGCGGATGGCGCGGGGCGCGTGCGCGGCGAGATTGCGCAGAAATGTCGTCCGGTGGTGCGGCGTGACGCCGTGGGCGAGAATCGCCGCGACGTGCGCGGGCGTGCCGTAGCCCTTGTGCTCGCGGAAGCCGTAGGCGGGAAATTCCGCGTCGAGCGCGACCATCATGCGGTCGCGGGAGACTTTCGCGACGACGGAGGCGAGGGCGATGGCGAGGCTCGTCGCGTCGCCTTTGACGACGGCTTCGTGCCGCCAGACGAAGGGCGTGAGCGGGCGTCCGTCCACGAGCATGGGCGGGAAGGCGAGGCCTCGGTCGAAGAGCGGCGCGTCGTCCGTTCCCGCGGTGGCGAAGGGGCAGGGCGTTCCCGCGGGGAGTTTGTTCAGCACGCCTTCGACGGCCCGGAGCATCGCGAGCCGCGTCGCGCCGAGGATGTTCAGCTCCTCGATTTCGCGGACGCTCGCCGTTCCCGCGGAGAAAACCAGGTCGCCGCGGCGCTCCCAGTGTTCGACGAGCGCGAAGACCTCCTCGCGCGTCTCCGGCGAGAGCTGCTTGGAGTCGTTGATGAACCTGCCGCGCCTGACGGGCGTGGGATTTTCGTAAAACTTGCGGCGCGCCCAGACGGCGCCGGCGACGACGGGCCCGGCGAAGCAGCCGCGCCCGGCTTCGTCGATGCCGACGATTCCGGGCGTCGCTCCCGCGAGCCGATTTTTGTCGTACTGAAAGAGATTCGCCATGGGGCGGGGAAAAGGGAGGGGGCTCAGGTCCAGCGCAGTTTTTTTCGCAGAATGTCGAACTCGGAGAGCCCCGGCGGCTGAAGGATGTCGAGGCGCGTTTCCGAGAGGCGCACGCGCAGCGGGAACGCCGTTTCTCCGGCGCGGGGCGTGCGCCCGTCGATGGAGATGCCGACGGGAACGCCGGGCGTCTCGTTGCGGATTTCGATCTCCATGTCGGGCGGGAGCACGAGCGTGCGGTTGGAAAGCGTGTGCGGGCAGATGGGGCTGAGGGCGAAGACGTCCGCGTCGGAATGAATCAGGGGTCCGCCCGCGCCGAGGCTGTAGGCGGTGGAGCCGGTGCTCGTCGTGAGAATCAGCCCGTCGCCGTGGTAGGTGTTGATGAAGCCGTGTTCGCGGGAGTCCACGCGCAGGGCGGTCATCTTGAAGTTTTCCCAGGCCTTGACGACGACGTCGTTCAGCGCGAGGCACGTTCCCGCGCCGTCGGCGTCCGCGAAGCGGCATTCGAGCAGGCGGTGCGAGACTCGGCGGAAGCGGCCGGCGAACACGTCCTCGACGCACTGCGGGAGGTCCTCTTCGGCGTAGTTGGCGAGGTAGCCGAGCTTGCCGCGGTTGATTCCGAAAATCGGGACGGCGTTGGCGACGGCGCTCTCCACGGCGCCGAGAATCGTGCCGTCTCCGCCGATGACGCAGCAGGCGTCCGCGCCCGCGAGAAATTCCACGGGAACGGGATGCGCGTGCGTGAGGGCGACCTGCGCGCCGAGTTTCCGCGCGGCTTCGGCGACGGCCTCGGCGCAGGACTGCGCGCCGAGTTTTTCGGAGTTCCAGAGAATGGCGAGTTTGCGGATGGGCATTTTTCCGAAAGGGGCGGGGAGGGGCGTTTCTTTTTTTTCTTCGGGGGAAAAATCAGACGGAGACGGGAACGGCGCTCTCCGTCTCGGCGGGAGCGTCTTCGGGCGGCGGGACTTCGTCGGCGAAGATCACGCGGACCGAAATCTTTTTTTCGTCGGCGCGTTCCCGCAGCGTGCGCATGTCGCTCAGCCAGGCGCGGACGAATTTCTCGAACGCCTCGCGCGCGGCGTCGCGCACGGTCGAGGTCTTCGCGTGATTTTTCGCGGAAAGGACGAGGCGCATCGAAATCTTGTCGTTCAGCGCGTCGGTCATTTCCTCGCGGTTGAAGCGCAGCACGCCGATGTCGCGTTCCCGTGCCATGCGGGAGGTGTCGAAGGCGACGGGCAGCACGGGCTGAAGTCTCGGCGCGACGACGGTGCAGCGGATTTCGCCGTTTTCTTTTTCCTCCGCCTCGAATCCGATGGGCTCGGAGATTTTCACGAAAAAGCGGAACACGGCGGGAACGCTCACGCGGGAGACGGATTTCCCGAGCCCGGAGGGCAGGTTCTTCCATTCGTCCTCGAGCGTGAAGACGAGAGTCGATTCCAGCACGGCGAGTTCGAGCACGTCGCCCTGCGTCGCGCGTATGCGGGAGATTTTTTCGGAAAATTCCTCGCTGATCCTGCGCTGCAGCAGCGCGTCGGAAAACTGCGGACCGCCGGCAATCTTCAGGGCGAGAAAGCCGCCGCCGACCGCCGAAAGAATCATCGCCGTCAGAAACAGCGCGATTTTGATTTTGCTGATTTTAGGGAATTTCACGACTCGCGGGAGAGTTAACGCCTTTTTCCCTCCCCCCGCAAAGATTTTTTTCGCGCGGGAGCGGCGGTCCCGCCGCGCCGTCTTTGATTTTTTTGTTCGAGGAGCGTCATGTTTTCTGAGAGCATTTCCCGCATGACGATTTCTGCGGCGCGCGCAGTGTCTTCGCGGTCGGACTTTCATGTCTAACCACAAAGGCATAAAAGATGCGGTGACGATTGCCGCGGCATTACTGACCATAATCAAGATCACGATCGAGATTATAGAACTGCTTTGCCGCCGGCTGATTTAGAGCCGACGTCTTTCCCGCCTTCGGGCGGGTTCTGCGCGAGCCGAAAAAAAAACGGGGCTCCGAATTCATCATCGGAAGCCCCGCCTTTCGTTTTCTTTTCGTCGTCTAACCACATCGGACATAAAAGAAACGATGTTCGATTTGCAGAACGGTTCAGATTAAAGATGCGCCGTCGGAAAAAATCAAACGAAAACGCGCTCAGTCCACGCGGCGGCAGAGATAAATCGCGTAGGCGAGCATGAGCACGTTCGGCGTCCACGCCGCGACGACGGGCGGCAGCCACTGGCTCGCGCCGAGCATGTTGAACACGTTCGTCAGCAGGTAATACGCGGCGAAGAGTCCGATGGACTTCGACACGCCCACCATCGGGTTCACGCGCACGCCGGCGACCGCGAACGGAATCGCGATTCCGACGACGATGAGGCAGCAGAACGGGCTCGCCAGAATCGAGTTGTAATAGACTTCGTATTCGGCGATGCGCGGATTGCTCTTCGCGTCCGTCTCCCTGAGGATGCGGCGGATTTCGGGAATGGAGAGGTCGTTCGCCTTGCGCCCGACGAGCGCCATCAGCGAGGGATTCTCCGCGTAGTCGGAAATGATTTTTTCTTCGAATTTGGGCTGGCGGACGAGGTGTCCGTTTTCGTAAAAAAGCTCCTTGCCCGCGCGCAGCGTCCACGTGCGCGCGGCCTGGTCGTAGTGCCCGTCGCGCGCGACGATCGCGTGCGCGATACGGCCCCGGTCGTCGTTCGTGTAGATGTTCACGCCGTAGGCCGTTCCCGTGTAGGTGTTGTAGTTGGCGACGTACCAGATGCGCTTTTCCGCCGCGTTGCTGAAGAAGAGGCGTTCGCCGCGCAGCGAGGAGCGGTCCACCTTGCCGGTGCGTTCCTGGTATTGCAGCTGCGCTTCGGAAATGATCGTCGCGGCGCGCTCCGTCGCGTAGGGCACGAGAGAGGCGTTCAGCATCAGCATGAGGAAGGACAGCGCCGCTCCCGCGATCCACAGCGGGCGCGTGATGCGGAAAATGCCCAGTCCCGCGGCGCGCATCGCCGTGAGTTCCTGGTTTTTGTGCAGATGGCCCAGCGCGAAGAGCAGCGAAACGAGCAGCGACACGGGAATGACCACCGGGAGAAAGCCCATCGCGATCATCGCGAAAAACTCCGTGCACGTCAGCGTGGGCACGCTCCATTCCAGCATGTCCTGCAGGTTGTTGTAGACGGCGGAAATGAGCAGCATGCCGATCATCGCGATGAGCGCCATCGCGAAAATCTTCAGCCACTCCCACAAGATATGTCGGTCGATCAGAGGCATCGTCGGCGGGTTTTTCTGCCTTCTATGTATAACGGATGAGGCCGCCTTCGGAAACACGATTTTTT
>JBJEVP010000019.1:0-4151 GCA_051884475.1 Candidatus Spyradosoma sp. | reverse complement strand
TGGGGAAATCCGTCACGGGGAGATTGAGCGTATCTTTGAGTTCCACTGCCATGATATGAAAAAAATTGAATCGCAGAAAGAATGTCGATTTTCCGCGTTTAGTCAATCGCGGGAAAAAGGAAAAAAGCGCGCGCGGACGCTTCGGCCAGCGGGCGACAATCGGCGAAGGACGGCGGACGATCGGATGTCCGAAGTTTTTGTTCGGGGAAAAACTCGGCGGGAATCTTCGTCCGCCGTTTTCGCGGCGCGGGCGAGTTCCAATTTTTATTGCCAAAATCCTTGATTCGTTCAGAATTACGCCCACTTCCAACCACCCCAAGAAAAACCCTGTTCAGATTTTTATGAAAAAGCGCAGCGCATTCACGCTCATCGAAATTCTCGTCGTCATCGGCATCATCGGCGTGCTCGCCATGGTCATGGTTCCCGCCATCGGTCTCGCAAAGGATTCTCTCACGAAGACCAAGACGAAGGCCCGCTTCAACGAATGGGTGACCGCCGTCAAGCAGTACAAGATGACTTACGGTTTCTTCCCGACGCTCGGGCAGAACGCGACTTCCGGAACGGATTCTCATTTCAACCTCGCCGACGGCTCGAACTCCGAGGCCTTCGTGAAGACGCTTTCCGGCCGTGATCCCCAAACGGGCGACAAGCTCAAGGGAACGGAGCGCTCCAAGTACAACCGCAAGGCGACTCCGTTCTGCGATTTCTCCGGCGACGACTACACGCAGCTGGACGGTTCCGTCGAAGAAGGCAAGCTCGCCGACGGTTTCGGAAACAACAACATTCATCTCGTGATGGACACGACCGGAGACGGCCGCGTCGAAATTCCCCAGCAGTATCTGCCGGACGACGCCACCGAGGACGAAAAGAACGAGAAAGGCATGCTCGGCACCGTCATCATCTTCTCTTCGGACAAGGACGGAGAAGACTACACGTCCGTCTACAGCTGGCGCTGATTCCGCGTTCCCGCGCGGGAACGCCTCTTCCTTTTTTCCCACACAACGATTCTCCTTCGTCAAAAATGTTTCGCAGAGCTTCCGGAAAACGCGGCTTCACGCTGATTGAGATTCTGACGGTGATCGCCGTCATCGGCATTCTCGCGACCATCGTCGTCGGGCTGCGCCCGGGAAATCCGCGCGGTCTCGAGGACGCGCGCCGCATCGCCTCCTCGGAGTTCCGCATCGCGCAGGGCCGAGCCGCCCTCGGCGCGAATCCCGATCGCGATCCCGCGAATACGGAGCGCCACAACATCCGCTCCGCCGTGCTCGTGCTCGACGATCCGGACGACGTCGAACGGCATCTGCGCTACATGCAGGTCGTCGTCGGCGGGACGGACAGCCGCGACAAGACGTCCATCTCCGACTACTACTGGTACGCGGCGGGCGAGGGCGTGGCGCTCCCGCAGGGCGTCTTCTTCGTGGCGCCCGACGAGTCTGGCGTGCGGGCGCGCAGCGTCGTCACGCCGATCGAAGGCACCGCGCGCGTGCGCATCGATCCCGACAACCGCTCGAAGGGTCAGCGCTTCGGCGAAGGCAAGAAAAACTGGTACGCCTACATTTTCGATTCCAACGGACAGACCTACATGACCAAGGCCGTCTTCATGCTCGCCGAAGGTCAGATCAACGGTTCGACCGGGGACGTCGATTTCGGCGAGGATCCCTTCGTCTCCGGGTTCGTCGTGCACCGCAGCGGCGCGATCTCCTTCACGCGCGACGAAGACGAGGCGCTCGCCGCCGCGAACGAAAACTGAACAGAAATTTTCAGACCATGAGTGTTTTCAGAAAAAAAATCCGTTCCCGCAGAGGCTTCAGCCTCGTGGAAGTCCTGCTCGCGCTCGCCGTGCTCGGCGTCGCGATGCTCTCGATCATGGGGCTTCTGAACGCGACGTTCGAGTCCGTCGGGCGCAACGTGATGATGCGGCAGGCGCTCGGCGTCTATTCCTGCGCGGACCGCGCGCTGTCCTCCGTTTCGACGATTCTCCGTCCGGACGGGAACGCGGCGGTCTCTCAGACCTCGATGACGAAGCCCTCTTTCGACTACGTCTACGAATGGCTTTCCTCCAAGACCGGGAAAAGCTGGAACGACGCGCTTTTCCTCGTCTGCGTTTCCCGCCGGATCAACGCGACGGAGGATTCTCTGCCTCAGCGCGTGCTTCAGATCATCAAGTGCGACGGCCCGACGTCCGCGCCCACTCAGGCGGAGCTGACCGCGCTCGACGCCGAAGGGCCGACGTATTTTCTCCGCGTCTATCTTTCTCCGCAGCTCGAAGGCCGCTACGTGGAAATGGACGCGAAGGGCGAGGTGCTTTCCACGCAGTATTCCGTCGGCTCGTCCCTGCCGGGCAATCCCGAGCGCTACGCGCTCCCGTATCTGCCGCTGACGGTGGACGTCTATCCCTATTCGCCCGGAAGCGCGGAGACCGAGGATCAGATTCCCGTGCTCACGCAGTATCTGGTGCTTTCCCGCTGAGTTTCCCTCAAAATGGAGCGCGTTTCCCACATGAAGAATTTCGGAAAAAAAACGAAGATGCGCCGGGGCTTCACGCTGATCGAGCTTCTGGCGGCGACGGCGATCATGATCGTGCTCGTGCTGTTCGTCACGAACATCGCCGTGAACATGCTCAAGATCTACGACCGCACGGTCGCCACGCTTTCGACCAACGCCGATTCCGGCATGATTCTCGATCCGCTGCAGGACGACCTGCTTTCCGCGTCCATGCCCGACGACGGGAACTGCTGGTTCGAAATCCGCTACGAGGAGGACGTGGACAACGTGACGCGCCATTCCGCGCCCGAGCTGATGTTCTTCTCCCGTCCGCAGGACCGCATACGGCGCGAACGCAGCTCCAAGGATCTGCTTCCGGGCGACCTCTGCGCGGTGTCCTACAAGATCGCGCACCGCTCTCCTTTCGGCACGCGCTTCTCCTCCTCCGCGGGAAATCTCGTCTACGGCTGCTACCGTTCCGTGCTGAACGCCAAGGACACGTTCGGCCTCGCGCTCCCCTACGTCATCGGGCAGAAGGGCGACTCGGAGTCTTCCCGCCTTCCGTCGAAGTTCTGGAAGGGCGGAGATCAGGTCGAAGATCCCGCCGACGGCAAAAAATACGCGGCTTCCTCCTGGCGCACGGAAATGCAGAACTTCCTCGTGGACGGAATCGTCGATTTCTCCGTCTTCTTCTGGTTCGACGACTTCACCGACGGCAAGCGCAAAATCGCCGCGGTGAACAACTCCAAGCTCGTGCAGCAGCTGCGTTCGCTCTATCCGGACACGACGGTCGTCACTTTCGAAAAATCGCTCGCCGCCGGCGCGGGTTCGGTCGTGTTCGACGACAATTTCGAGTCCAAGACTTCCGGCGCCGTCCGTTCGGCGGACGTTTCCGTCACGGTGCTCAGCCCCGAGGGCAAGGAGCTTCTTCAGGGGATTCAGGAACAGAGCGGGAACGGAAAGATCGAAAACGAAAAGTTCGAGGAAATTCTCCTCGAGCACGGCGCCACGTTCTCCCGGGCCTGCCCGATGTTCGGCGGAAGATGAACGTTCCCGCACGGGAACGCGGAGATTTTTCCTGAGGAGAAATGAATTTTCTCGCCATCGACTACGGCGAACGGCGCATAGGCCTCGCGCACGGCGATTCCGAAATCGGCATCGCGATGCCCGTTCCCGCCGCCGTGGAGAAGACGCCGGAGGAGCGCCTCGCGCACATCGGGAACGAAATACGTTCCCGCCGCATCGGGACGCTCGTCGTCGGTTATCCCGTGAACATGGATGGTTCCTGCGGCTACAAGACGCGCGAAGTGGACGCGTTCATCGCGGTGCTGGAAGCGCGCTTCGGTCTGCCCGTCGTGCGCGTGGACGAGACGCTTTCGAGCTACGAGGCGGAGAGCGGACTGTCCGCCGAACGCAAGGGCGGGCGCGACGCGCGGGCCCGCCGGAAGCATCGCGGCACGGGCGAAATCGATTCCCGCGCCGCCGCCGTCATTCTTCAGGACTACTTCAACGCGAATCTGCGCTTCTGAGCGTCGCGTCCGAATCCGCGCCGCGAGGCCGGATTTTTTTCCGTTTGCGGAAACGGGAGCGCCGGCGTATCCTCTCGCGAAACATTTTTTCATCATGAGTTCCTCCGAATACAATTTTTCCGAGATCGAAAAACGCTG
>JBJEVP010000018.1:0-4173 GCA_051884475.1 Candidatus Spyradosoma sp. | reverse complement strand
CGTTCCGCAACGCTATTCCCGTTCCCGCCTCCGAGCAAGCGGAAAAAGGCGCGGACACGACGCCCCCGGACGGGAACGGGACGGGCGGCGGAAAATAATGTCTTGACGCGATAGTATCGCGACGAGATACTGTCTTCATGGTTGAAACGTTCGCGGACAAAGAAGCGGAGAAGATCTTCAACGAGACGCGTTCCCGCAAATTACCGGCGAACATACAGCAACGCGCGCTGACGAAGCTGAACCGGATTCATTTCGCGGCGAGGATTGAAGACCTGAGAGCGTTTCCGGGCGACAGGCTTGAACTGCTGAGTCCTCCCGAGCGCGGTGAATGGTCCGTCCGAATCAACGACCAGTGGCGCGTCGTCTTCAAATTCGTCGGAGGAAACGCTTACGACGTCCGCATCGTCGACTATCATTGAGAAAGGCAGACATAATGAACAGAACCTTGAAGACGCCGCATCCCGGCGAACACCTGAAAGAGCTGCTGAGCGATCTCGGAGTGTCGAACTACCGGCTCGCCAAAGCCAGCGGTCTTTCCGCGACAGCGATCGGGCAAATCATATCCGGTCATCGCCGCATCACGGCGGAAACCGCAATGCGCCTCGGTGCCGCGCTCAACATGACGCCGCAGTTTTGGCTGAACGCGCAGACGCATTACGACCTCGCTCTCGCCCGCCGCGAAGCGGGGGCCGCTGTCGCGGACATTGTTCCCGTCGTTCCCGCGCTCGTCGCCGCGTGACGGAGCGCCGCGGCGAAGGAGCGGGAGCGGATTTTCTGCTTGCGTCGTCCGGGGAAAGCTGGTTTTCTGTCCGTTCCAATTTAACAATCAACCATTCAGACAGTCATGCAACCGACCTATCGTCCTTCCAAAGTTTGCCGCGCGCGCAAGTGCGGCTTCCGTGCCCGTATGAAGACCCGCGGCGGCCGCAAGGTCATCGCCAACCGTCGCGCTCAGGGGCGCAAGCGCCTCGCCGACTAATCGGTTTTCCTTGCGCGGGATGCGTTTCCCCGCAACGCACAGGCTTCGGCTTCAGGCCGATTTCTCCCGGCTTCGGGAACAAGGCTCGCGATACAATTGCGGGCCTTTTGTCGTCAATGCGGCGCCGCCGGCGTCCGCGGCGGACGCGGCGCGCGCGTTCCCGCGGTTCGCGGTGATCGCCTCGAAAAAAATGGTGAGCAACCGCGCGGTGCGCCGCAACTACGCCAAGCGCGTGTTCCGCGAAATCTTCCGCAACAATCCCGGCGCGTTCCCGCAGGGCTGGGACGTGGTCGTCATCGCGCGGCGCGGATTCGAGAAAACGCCTCATGCGCAGCTCGTGGCGCGTTATCTGGAGGCGGCCCGGCGCATCGTCTCCCGCGTCGGGAAAAAGGCGGAGGCGGGCGCGGATCCCGCCGCGACGGAGCGAGCGCGATGAACGCGCGCGTCCGCGAAATGTTTCGGCGGCCGGGCGTCGCGCTCGGACTCGCCGTCGTCGCGTTTTATCGCCGCGTCGTTTCTCCCGCGCTGCACGCGGTTTTCGGCGGGGACGGGTTCTGCCGCTTTTCTCCGACGTGCTCGGAGTACGCGCGCCGGGCGCTGATCGAACACGGGTTTCTCACGGGAACGCTGCTCGCGGCGTGGCGGATTCTGCGCTGCAGCCCGCTTTCCGCGGGCGGCGAGGATCCCGTTCCCGCGCGGGGCGAGCCGCTGTTCCGGCGTCCGCGCGTGGGAATCTTCGGCGGGAGCTTCGATCCTCCGCACGCCGCGCATCTGGAGCTCGCGCGCACGGCCGCGGAGACGCTGCGGCTCGACCGCCTGATCTTCGTTCCCGCGGCGCAGTCCCCGCTGAAGACGCGCGCGCCGGGCGCCTCTCCGGAGCTCCGCCTGCGCATGCTCCGCGCGGCGGTCGCCGCGTTCCCTCGGGCGGAAGTCTCGGACTGGGAGCTTTCCCACGGCGGGAAAAGCTGGTCGATTCTCACGGCGGAGCATTTCGAGGAAAAATTTCCCCGCGCGAAGCTCTTCTGGATCTTCGGCGCGGATCAGCTCGCGCAGCTCGACCGTTGGCGCGACGCCGAACGCCTCTGCGGCAAGGTGACCTTCGCCGCGATGCGCCGCGGCTCGGAGACGCTCCCGCCCGTGCCCGAAGCGCTGCGCGGCGTCGCGCGGGTCGTGCCGCTGACGCTCCCGCCCATCGCGATGTCCTCGACGGAAATCCGCGCCGCGCTCGCCGCGGGCGCGTTCGACGAACTCCGCGGTTGCGTGCCGCCCGCCGTTTTAACTATCATTCGCGAAAATCAACTTTACCGAAATCATGCCGACAGCCAAGAAGACCACGACGAAGAAAACTCCGACGAAACGCGCTCCCGCCGCCGCGAAGAAGACGACGACGAAAAAGCCGAGCGCGCGCGGCGCCGAATCGAGCTCGACAAAGCCTGGCGCGAGCCGTGCTGGCGCGACCGCTGAAAAGAAGTCCGCCGTGAAGAAGGTCGCGGGAACGGCGAAAAGGAAGTCCTCTCCGAAGAAAAAAGCTCCCGCCGCCGCCGAAAATCCCTCCTCCGGGCTCGGGCTGGTGCGCCGCTGCGTCGCCGCGCTCGAAGAAAAGAAGGCTTCCGAGGTCGAAGTGATCTTTCTCGGCGAAAAATCCCCCGTCGCCGATTATTACGTGATCGCGACGGGAACGTCCGACCCGCACCTGCGCGCGCTGCGCATCGAGCTGGAAAAGGCGATCGGGGAAGTCGTTCCCGCCGCGCACGTGCGCGTGCAGAACGAGCCGAACAGCGGCTGGTGCGTCGTGGACGCGTTCGACGTCGTCGTTCACATCTTTTCCGAGGAACAGCGCAGGAACTACGCGCTCGAAGACCTCTGGAAGGACGGCGAAAGAATCAGAATCGGCGAATGACGATGAAGGCCCGCGGAGAATCGGGAATCGCTTCATTCCCGGTTGCCCTGCCGGCGCCGCGCCGCTCGCCGTTCATCGTCCGCTCTTCATAGATAGACTCCGCCGCCGAGGAGCGTTTCGCCGTCGTAGAGCGCGAGAATCTGCCCCGAGGCGATGGCGCGCTGCGTGCGCCTGTACTCGATGCGCGCACCGCCGTTCCCGTCGGGCGTGAACAGGATCGGCGTCGAGGCGTCGCGGTAGCGCACGCGGGCGAGCAGCTCGCGCGTTTCCGTCACGGGCCTGTTGACCCACGAAAGGCGGTTCACGCGCGATTCGTTCACGTAGAGGCCGGGGACGCCCGGATGGTCGAACGCGACGACGAGCTCGTTTTCCTCGAAATGCTTGGCGACGACGACGTAGTATTCGTTGTCCGCGTTCGACGGCACGTTGATTCCGCGCCGTTGTCCTATCGTGTAGCGGTGCAGGCCGCGGTGTTCGCCGAGAACTTTTCCCGCCGTGTTCACGATTTTTCCCGGCTTGTCGGGAATGTACTGTTCGAGAAATTCGTTGATGCGGATTTTCCCGATGAAGCAGATGCCCTGGCTGTCCTTGCGCCCGGCGTTGGGCAGGCCCGCCTCCGCGGCGATTCTGCGCAGCTCCGGCTTCAGCAGGTGCCCTACGGGAAAAAGCGCGCGCCGCGCCTGCTCCTGCCGCAGCAGCGCGAGAAAGTAGCTCTGGTCCTTGTTCGGGTCGTTCCCGCAGAGAATGTCCGTCGAGCCGTCCGCGTTGTCGCGCCGGCGCGCGTAGTGCCCCGTCGCGACGAAGTCGAAGCCGTCCGCGAACGCCTTGCGCGCGAACACGCCGAACTTCATCTCGCGGTTGCACAGCACGTCCGGATTCGGCGTCACGCCGTTGCGGTAGCCTTCCACGAGGTAGGCGACGATGTGCTCCCGGTAATCCTCGACGAGATCGACGACCTTGAACGGGATTTCGAGCTTTTCCGCGACCGCGCGGGCGTTCGAGACGTCGTCCTCCCACGGACATTCGCCGAAAAACTTTCCGCCTTCCTCGTTCATCCACGTGCGCATGTAGGCGGCGTGGACGTCGTGCCCCTCGCGTTTCAGCAGGAGCGCGGCGACGGCGCTGTCCACGCCTCCGGAAAGTGCGACCAAAACTTTTGCCATGGCGGGAAAGGGTAGTGCGTGGCGCGCCCCGCTTAAAGACAAAAGCGCGGGAACGTTTTTTTTTTGGACTGCGAATTTCCGCGGATTCACGCGAGTTTTTTTGTCGGAATCCGCGAAAAAACGCTTGCGGG
>JBJEVP010000017.1:2195-4177 GCA_051884475.1 Candidatus Spyradosoma sp. | reverse complement strand
TAATTTAACTGAAAAATTAAACTGTGAATTCAAAATGGCGAGACGCAGCGACGGCATAGAGACGAAGAAGAAGATTCTCGGGGCGGCATCCAAGCTCTTTTCCGAGAACGGGTTCAAGCAGACGTCCAACGCGGAGATCTCCAAGGCGAGCGGCGTGAACAGCGCGCTCATCAGCTACTATTTCGGCGACAAGGAGACGATCTACCGCGAGGCGTGGAAGCACAGCCTGCGCGAATCGCTCGCGAAGTATCCGGCGGACGGCGTCGTTCCCGCGGACGCTCCCGCGCGCGACAGGCTCTACGGCATCATCGCCGCGACGGTGCGCCGCTACTCCGACCCGCTCTGCTTCGACGGCGGCATTCTCAACCAGGAAATCGCCTCGCCGACGGGGCTGCTCGAGGACGTGCACGAGAACACGATCTTCCGCCTGCGCGAAAACCTGCTGCACGTCGTGAGCGAGTTTCTCGGCGAAGGCGTCTCGAACGAGGACCTGCGCATGTCCGTCTATTCCATCGTCGCGATGTGCATTTCGCCGCAGAAGAAGATCCAGCGCATCGAAAAGACGGAGCCGTTCCCGTACGACGTGGAGAAGCGCATCGAACACGTGTTCCGCTTTTCCGTCGCGGGACTGAACGCCGTGAAGAGGACGGCGAAGAAAAGCGCGCCGCGCGCGTGAGGCTCATTTCCCCAGAAACCGATTTCCACAACGATGAAAAAACGATACTTTCCGAAAATCCGAAACGACGAGTGCAAGGGCTGCGAGCGCTGCGTCGTCGCCTGTCCGCGGGACGTTCTCGCGCTCGGCAAGGAGCTGAACGTGATGGGGCTGCCGCACGTCTTCGTCAAGAACGAGGACGCGTGCACGGGCTGCTCGCTCTGCTTCTACACGTGCCCGGAGCCCGGCGCGATCTCGATCGTCGAAGAAAAGGAGGAAGCGTAAAATGAGTTCCAAAAGTCTTTTGCTCTGCGGGAACGAGGCGCTCGTGTACGGCGCGCTGCTCGCCGGCTGCGACGCGTATTTCGGCTACCCGATCACGCCCGCGGGAGAAATCATCGAATGCGCCGCGAAGAAATTCCCCGAGCTCGGGCGCGTCTTCATTCAGGCGGAGAGCGAGATCGGCTCCATCAACATGGTGATGGGCGCCGCCGCCGCCGGCCGGCGCGCGATGACGGCGAGCAGCGGGCTCGGCATCAGTCTCATGCAGGAGGCGATGTCCTACCTCGCGGGCATGGAGCTGCCCTGCGTCGTGGCGGACGTCACGCGCAGCGGTCCCGGCATCGGCAACATCAGCGTCGAGCAGAGCGACTATTTCCAGATCGTCAAGGGCGGCGGGCACGGCGGCTACCGCTGCCCGGTGTTCGCTCCCGCGAGCGCGCAGGAAATGTGCGACATGGCGTTCCGCGCCTTCGACATGGCGGAAAAATACCGCACGCCCGTCTATATTCTCACCGACGGCATGATCGGGCAGATGATGGAATCCGTCACGCTGCCGGAGCCGCTCGACAAGCCCGCTCCCGCGCCCTACACGCTCGCGCCCGGGAACGCGCGCACCAATCATTTCACTTCGATCTATCTCGAACCCGCCGAGATGGAGAAGAAGAACGAGGCGCTCCTCGCGAAATACCGCGAGATGGAGGCGCACGACCAGGACGCGGAAAACTGGAAGACCGACGACGCGGAAATCGTGCTCGTCGCCTACGGCATCATGTCGCGTCTCGCGAAAAACGCGGTGGACGAACTGCGCCGCGCGGGCGTCAAGGCGGGCCTCGTGCGCCCGAAGCTGCTTTTCCCGTTCCCGAAGGACGCGCTGAACGCGCTCGTTCCCGCGGCGAAAAAATTCGTCGCCGTCGAGCTCAGCGGCGGGCAGATGATCGAGGACGTGAAGCTCGCGATCGAGTGCCGCCGCCCCGTGGAGCTGATTCACCGCGTCGGCGGCAGGCTCATTTCCGTCGAGGAACTCGTCGCCGCCGTGAAGGCGCTC
>JBJEVP010000017.1:0-2095 GCA_051884475.1 Candidatus Spyradosoma sp. | reverse complement strand
CGCACATTCGTCGAAACGCCCCGCCTTCGCCTGCGCGACTGGCGCGAGGACGATTTCCCCGCGTTCGCCGCGATGAACGCGGACGCGCGCGTCATGGAATTTTTTCTCGAAACGAAGACGGAGGCGCAGTCCCGCGAGTTTTTCGACGCGATCCGCGGCGAGCTCGCGCGCGACGGGTTCGGCCTCTTCGCCGCGGAACGCAAGGCCGACGGCGCCCTGCTCGGCTTCGTCGGTCTGCGCCGCTGCCCGTTCGAGACGGATTTCGCGCCGTGCACGGAAATCGCGTGGCGCCTGCGCGCGGAATTCTGGGGCGCGGGCTACGCGACGGAAGCCGCGAAGGCGTGCCTGCGCTTCGGCTTCGGCGCCTGCGGATTCGACGAAATCTTCGCCTTCACCGCGCTCCCGAACGCGCGTTCCCGCCGCGTCATGGAAAAGGCGGGAATGCGCTTCGTCAGGGAGTTCGACCACCCCGCCGTTCCGCGGGAACACCCGCTCGCGCGCCACGCGCTTTACCGCGCCCGCCGCGCCGCCTGATTCTTTTTTCACCTTTCAAAAAAATCCGCTCATGAAAAATTTCCGCATCATCAAAGACCGCCCGGCGGGCTTCTTCGCCGAGTTCGACAAGCGCCCGAAGACGCTCCGGCACAACATGCACTACTGCCCGGGCTGCGGCCACGGCGTGCTTCACAAGATCGTCGCCGAGGCGATCGCCGAGTTCGGCATCAAGGACCGCACGACGTTCATCTCGCCCGTCGGCTGCGCCGTCTTCGGCTACTACTACATGGACTGCTTCGGCATCTCCACGCCGCACGGGCGCGCGCCCGCCGTCGCGACCGGGCTTTCCCGCGCGCACAAGGACGGCGTCGTCATCTCCTACCAGGGCGACGGCGACCTCGCGGCGATCGGCTTCAACGAGTTCATCCACACCGTGAACCGCGGCGAAAACATCTGCTACATCTTCGTGAACAACGCGATCTACGGCATGACGGGCGGGCAGATGGCGCCGACGACGCTCGTCGGCCAGCGCACTTCGACCACGCCGAACGGGCGCGACGCCGTCGAGGACGGCATCCCGTTCCGCATCGCCGAAATCGTCGCCTCGCAGCCCAATCCCGTGTACGTCGAGCGCGTTTCGCTCGGTGCGCCGAAGGAGATCATGAAGGCGCGCGCGGCGATCCGCAAAGCGATAAAGAACACGATGGAGCGCAAGGGGCTTTCGTTCGTCGAAGTGCTCTCGCCCTGCCCGATCGGACTGAAGAAGGACGCCGCCGGAATCACGAAATTCCTCGACGAGGAGATGACGAAGATTTTCCCGCTCGGAAAATTCAAGGACGTCGCCGCCGAGCGCGCGCCCGTCGAACACCGCGTTCCCGTGTACGACAAGGACAAGGTGCGCGCCGCGCTCTTCCCGCAGGAAGGCGACATTTCGCAGAGCTCGCTGCGCGCGGACTTCCGCAACAAGTCGCCGATCTTCGACAAGGAGCGCCGCATCAAGGTCGCCGGCTCCGGCGGCCAGGGCGTGCTCTCGCTCGCCTACATCATCGCGCACATGGGGCGGCTGCGCAACTTCAACGTCACCTACCTGCCGACCTACGGACCGGAAATGCGCGGCGGCACCGCGGACTGCTCCGTCGTCGCCTCGCGCCGCGAAATCGCCTCGCCCATCGTGGACAGCAACGCGAACATGCTCGTCGCGCTCAATCAGCCCTCGCTCGACAAATACCTGCCGCAGCTGAAGCCGACGGGCATCATCGTGTACGATTCGTCGAGCATCACGCTCCCGCCGATCGGCAGGACGCAGGTCGCCTACGGCGTTCCCGCGGCGCAGGTCGCGGTGGAGCTCGGCAGCACGCGCTACGGCAACTCGCTGATTCTCGGCGCGATCGCGCGCATGATGGAGGAGCTCTTCCTGACGCCGGAAGACGCGGCGGACTTCTCCGCGGTCGTCGAGGCCGCGATCCGCGAATGCTTCGCGGACAAGCCGAAAATCATCCCGCCGAACCTCGAGGCCTTCCGCCTCGGCAAGGAAAAATCCTTCCGCGCGAAATAAAAGAAAAGCGTTCCCGCCTCCTCCCGCGGGAACGCTTTTTTTTGC
>JBJEVP010000016.1:1301-4203 GCA_051884475.1 Candidatus Spyradosoma sp. | reverse complement strand
CGTCGCCTTCAGGTAATTGAGCACCTGCGATTCTTCCGCGCCGGAAAGCTTCTGCAGAGCCTTGATTTCGACGATGATCTTCCCGAAGCAGACGAAGTCCGCGAAATACGTCTTGTTCAGCGTTTCGCCCCAAAGCTCGATGCGAAGCTCCTTCTGCGCTTCGAACGGAACGCCGAATTTGCGGAACGCGAGCGCCAGTCCTTCCTGGTAGACGGCTTCCAGAAAACCGTTTCCGAGCGCGGCATGAAGCTTCATCGCCGCCCCGACGACGGCGTGGGCTTCGTCCTTGAAAAGCAGTTCTCTGTTTTCGGAAATCATTCGTGAAATCAGTGAAATTCGTGGATGCGAGGTTGAAACGGCTGGAAGAGGGTCAGCGGCTGAGGGCGTCCATGACGGTGCGGTAGGCGACGGCGTCGGTCATGTGGGTTTCGAGGTAGCGGCGGCCGTTTTCGCCCATGCGGGCGCGGAGCGCGGCGTCGCGGTAGAGGCGGTCGAAGTTCGCCTTGAACGCGGGAACGTCTCCCGCGAGCGACCAGAGCCCGGCGCCGATTTCGTCGAGCAGCCTGCCGTAGTCGGTCGCGGCGTCGATCGAGGCGAGCACGGGCAGGCGCAGGTTGAAATAGGAGAGCGTCTTGCTCGGGATGTTCGGGATCGTGAAGCGCTCGTTGAGGGAGATCAGCCCGACGTCGCACTCGGCGACGAGGCGCTGGTAGTCCTGATAGGGCACGAAATCGCGCAGCACGACGTTCCCGCAGCGCATTTCGTCGATGAGGCGGCGGATGCGCGCCTGCTGCACGCCTTTGCCGACGAGCAGAAAGGCGACGTCGGGGTAGTCCGCCTCGCACGCCTTGGCGAGCGCGAGCACGTTTTCGAGCTTCTGCGGCACGCCCATGTTTCCGCCGAAGATGACGACGAATTTCCCGCCGACGCCGTATTTGGATTTGAGCGGTTGGCTTTTGGCGTTTGGCGGTTGGCTGTTAGCGGTTGGCGGTCGGCGGTCGGGGAGGGGCTCGACGGTCTGGAAATTTTCGAGAATGTGGAGCTTTTCCGCGGGAACGCTCGGATTGTGCGCGCGGATGTAGTCGATGTTGCCCTGCGACATGCAGCCGATCTTGTCGCAGACGCGGTAAAGTTTTTTCTCCTGCCGGCGGAAGTGCCAGTAGAGCGGCCACCACTTTTTCATGAAGCCGAGATCGACGGCGTTCTGCGGGAAGATGTCGCGCAGAATCAGATACGCCTTGGCGCCGCAGCGTTTCTTCATGCGCGCGACGACGTCCACGAACGTGATCGGCGGCGTGGGCGTGATGACGAGGTCGAATTTTTCGCCGCGCAGGAAGCGGTCGATCGCGCGCTGATAGACGAAGGGCAGCAGCACGTTGGCGATGCCCTTGCGGACGAGGTTCACGCCGAAAAGCGGGAGCGACTTCACGCGGAGGATGCGCACGTTTTCGCCTTCGTCGCGGAGGCGCGTCGGCGAGCCGTCGGACACGGGGGCGACGACGCAGACGCTGTGGCCGTTGCGCGCGAACTCCCGGATGAGCGAGGCGTACATGTTCGAACTGCCGCTCATGTCGGGGACGGAAATGGTGAGGAAGAGGATGCGCATGGGGGCGGAACCTCCCACGGATGAAAAAGATTTCTCTTGTGAAGGGCTTGCGCGGCGATTCGGGCGCTCTGTCTTGTTCTCGTCCATCTTCAAAATTCGTGAAATCCGTGGGCGAGTTTCAGCTTTTCCTCCAGACCATTTTGTTTACGACGGAGGTGTAGCTCTGAATGAGCTTCACCACCTTGCCGGAAACGTCCTCGCCGTAGTCGGGAACGGGGATGCCGTGGTCGCCGTCCGCGTTCATCTCGACGGCGAGGGCGACCGCCTGCGTCAGCGATTTTTCGTCGATGCCCGCGAGCACGAAGCACGCCTTGTCGAGCGCTTCGGGGCGCTCAGTGCTCGTGCGGATGCACACCGCCGGGAACGGGCGTCCGACCGAGGTGAAGAAGCTGCTTTCTTCCGGAAGCGTGCCGCTGTCGCTGACGACGGCGAAGGCGTTCATCTGCAGGCAGTTGTAGTCGTGAAAGCCGAGAGGCTCGTGCCGGATCACGCGCGGGTCGAGGCGGAAGCCGCTCTGTTCCAGCCGTTTGCGGGAACGCGGGTGGCAGCTGTAGAGAATCGGCATGTCGTATTTCGCCGCGAGCGCGTTGATCGCGTTGAAGAGGCTCGTGAAGTTCTTTTCCGTGTCGATGTTTTCCTCGCGGTGCGCGCTGAGCAGGATGTAGCGGCCTTTCTCGAGCCCGAGCCGGGCGTGAACGTCGCTCGCCTCGATTGCGGCGAGGTTGGCGCGGAGCACTTCCGCCATCGGCGAGCCGGTGACGTAGGTGCGTTCCTTGGGCAGCCCGTTTTCGGCGAGGTAGCGGCGCGCGTGCTCGCTGTAGCACATGTTCACGTCGCTGATGATGTCCACGATGCGGCGGTTCGTCTCTTCCGGCAGACACTCGTCCTTGCAGCGGTTGCCCGCCTCCATGTGGAAGACGGGGATGTGCAGGCGCTTCGCGGAAATCGCGCTCAGGCAGCTGTTCGTGTCGCCGAGGACGAGCAGGGCGTCGGGGCGGATCGCCGTCATGAGCTTGTAGGACGCGGCGATGATGTTGCCGACGGTGGAGCCGAGGTCGTCGCCGACGGCGTCCAGATAGACTTCGGGGTCGGCGAGCTTGAGGTCCCTGAAGAAGATGCCGTTCAGCGTGTAGTCGTAGTTCTGCCCGGTGTGCGCGAGCACGACGTCGAAATAGCGGCGGCATTTGGTGATGACGGCGGCGAGGCGGATGATCTCGGGGCGCGTGCCCACGATGATCAGGAGCTTGAGGCGGCCGTCGTCGCGGAAGCGGATTGCGGAAAAATCGGAAGTCATGG
>JBJEVP010000016.1:0-1201 GCA_051884475.1 Candidatus Spyradosoma sp. | reverse complement strand
CGGCTCGAAAAACGTGTCCGGGCGGGCGGGATCGAAGGCTTCGTTCGCCCACATCACGGTGACGAGGTTCTCCGTGTCGGAGAGGTTGACGATTTCGTGCGTGAAGCCCGGGAGCATGTGCACGGCCTGTATCTTTTCCCCGCTCACTTCGAACTCCATCACTTCGTCCGTGCCGATCTTGCGCTCCCGAATCAGCGCGCGGCCGGAGACGACGATGAAGAACTCCCACTTCGTGTGGTGCCAGTGGCGGCCCTTGACGACGCCGGGGCGACTCACGTTCACGCTGAACTGACCGCACTCCCGCGTGCGCATCAGCTCGGTGAAGCTCCCGCGCTCGTCGACGTTCATCTTCAGCGGGAACGCGACCTTGCCCGCGGGAAGGTAGCTCAGGTACGTCGAATAAAGTTTTTTCGCGAACGAGCCTTCGGGGATTTCGGGCATGGCGATCGTCCGCGGGAACGCGCGGAAACGCTCCAGCAGCGCGACGATTTCGCCGAGCGTCGCGCGGTGCGTGACGGGAACGGCGCACCAGCGGCCGCCGGGCGTGAGCACGGTCTTCAGCCCGTCGAACTCGCAGCGGTGTTCGCGCCCCGAGAGCGCGCCGATCATCTCCTCGACGAGGTCGTCGATGTAGAGCAGCTCCAGCTCCGTCGCGGGATCGTTCACCGTGATCGGCAGGTCGTTGGCGATGTTGCTGCAGAACGTCGCCACGGCGCTGTTGTAGTTCGGGCGGCACCATTTGCCGAAAAGGTTCGGGAAACGGTAAACGAGCACCTTGGCGCCCGTCTCCCGCGCGTAGGCGAAGAAAAGCTCTTCGCCCGCGAGCTTGCTCCTGCCGTAGTCGGACTCGCCGTAGCGCCCGATCAGCGTCGCCTGGATGGAGCTGCTCAGCATCACGGGACAGACGTTCCCGCGCGCCTTCAGCGTGTCGAGCAGAGTCGAGGCGAAGCCGAAGTTACCCGCCATGAACTCGCTCTGCTCCTTCGGGCGGTTGACGCCCGCGAGGTTGAACACGAAGTCCGCCTGCGCGCAGAACTCGCCCAGCGAGGCGGGATCGGAATCGACGTCGTATTCGAACACGGCGTCGATCTTCAGCTCGCCCCAGCGGCGCGATTTGCCGTCGCGGATGTTTTTCAGCTCCGCGCAGAGGTTTTTCCCGACGAATCCCTTGGCTCCCGTGACTAAGATTTTCATGGTTGGC
>JBJEVP010000015.1:2856-4207 GCA_051884475.1 Candidatus Spyradosoma sp. | reverse complement strand
CCCTGGTGTCGGCAGCGGCGTTGAGCGCCGCAGCTAACGCGCTTGCCGGTGTGTTTGTCATCACCGACGACGCCTGTCCCGCCTCGAAGGGCGATCTGGAGGCTCACCTGAACTGGGAGAGCACCTTCGCCACGGATCACGGGAAAGCAGTATCCTCCGCGCCCTCGCTCGAGCTGGCGTACGGAGCGACCGAAACTCTCGAAGTCGCGTTCTCGCTCGACTTCGGGCACGACTACGTGGGCCGCGGCCGAGCGCGCAAGCTCGACGAGAGCCACGTCAACGACTTCAACTTCACGGGAATTTCCGTGGGGCTGAAGAATCAGATCCTCGATCCCGAGAACGCGGAAAATCCGTTCGGGCTCGCCTTCGTCGGAGGTTTCTCCTGGGCGTGGGCGGCGACGAATCAGGACAGCGCGCGCGACCTGACGTTCGAGCTCGGTCTGAACTTCCAGAAAAACCTGCTCGACGGCGACCTGATTCTGGCGTTCACGCCGGGCGTCGCGTTCACGTCGGCGAAAGGCGACAAGGCGGAGACCGGCAGCTCGGACTCGACCTTCGACTCCACGGAATACACGCTCGCGGCGGGCGCCTCGTATCAGCTCGCCGAGGGCTGGCGCGTCGGCCTCGAAGGCGTCTGGTCCATCGCCTACGACGCGGACGGCTACGCGGACGACCAGTTCTACGCGGGCCCGAACGTGTGCTATGAAGCGGACAGCTGGTGGTTTACGGCGTGCGTCGCGCCGCGCCTGTTCTCGACCGCGGACGAGGTGATCGTCTCCGCGCAGATCGGGTATGTGTTCTGAAAAGAGTTGAGGAGTTGAGAGTTGAATCGGCGGCTTCGCGCCTGTTGATTCGGCGTCGCCGAGGAAACCTCTCTCGAGCGGAGCGAGAATCAACAGCGAGCGCCGCGAGCGATTCAGCTCTCAACGCTCAACTTTCATCTCTTCCCCTTTCCGCGGGAACGCGAAACGATGTTTTGCCATATCTTTCGTTTCCGTTTTCGCGTTCCCGCGGTCTCCCGGGGAGAGAAATTTATTTGAAAATGAAAATCATTTGAAAAGCCCTCGACGCGAAAGCTAAAATATCATGCTTACAAATTTCATTCAGGAAATGATTCCGTTATCTGAAATCAAAATCGGCCAGCGCGCGCGCGTCCAGACGATGGACGTGGACGACTCGGTCAACCAGCGCCTGCTGGCCTTCGGGCTCACGCCGGGCGCGCAGGTGCGCGTCGTGCACGTGGCGCCTCTGGGCGATCCCATCGCGATCGCGTTTTCCTCGCAGAAAGTGATGATCCGCCGCGCGGACGCCGCGCGCGTCATGGTGGAACTCGAAAGCGAAAGCAAGTGAC
>JBJEVP010000015.1:0-2756 GCA_051884475.1 Candidatus Spyradosoma sp. | reverse complement strand
CGCGAGGATTTTTCAAAAAAGTTTCGCCTTGGCGAAACCCGCACTGCTCCTGTCACCTGTCACTTATTACCAGTCTCTCTTTGACAGACAATCCGCGCGCCGCGACCGCGACCCGCAAAAAAATTCACGAAATTTCACGATAATGGACAACAACAACGAATCTCACGGCGAATGCTGTCGCCACCGCCGCTGCTGCCGCGACGACGACGCTGCCGCCGACGTTCCCGCGGCGCGCCGCGAATCTTCCGGCCTGCCGAACGTCGCCCTCGTCGGCAACGCGAACACGGGAAAAACCACGCTCTTCAACTCGCTCACGGGCCTGCGCCAGCACGTCGGCAACTATCCCGGCGTGACGGTCACGAAGTATTCCGGCCCGCTGAAGCTTTTTCACGGCGAAAAAATCGAGCTCACCGACCTGCCCGGCATCTATTCGCTCGCGGCGGCCTCGCTCGACGAGCGCGTCGTGATCGACGTGCTTTCCGGGCGCCTCGAATCCGCGGGAACGCCGAAGCCGGACGCCATCGTCTGCGTCGCCGACGTGAACAATCTGCGCCGCAATCTCTTTCTCGCGACGCAGGTCGCCGAGCTGGGCATCCCGATGGTGCTCGTGCTCAACCAGATCGACGTCGCGCGCAAGGACGGGCTCGTCGTCAACACCGACCTGCTGCGGGAACGCCTCGGCATTCCCGTGATCGCCGTTTCCGCGCGGCGCGGCGAAGGCATCGACGCCGTCCGCCAGGCGATCGCCGACGTGCTCAAGAACGGCGACCGCATGAAGACCGTCTCCTGGAACGCGGGAACGCGCAAGGCGCTCGCCGTGCTGCGCGGCGCGCTTTCCGAGGAGAACAGCCGGAAGATTTCCGACGCCGAGCTGCAGCGCGTCATCTTCGACGTCGCCTCGCCGATCGCCGACCGTTTCGCGGGCGAGGACATCGAGAAAATCGGCGCCGCGCTCAAGGAGGCGCGCGAATGCATCCGCGCCGCGGGCGAAAATCCGCACTCGACCGAGGCGCTCCAGCGCTACGAGTTCATCCGCGAGACGCTCGCGGGAGCGACGCGCCGCGAAAAGGACCGCACGACGTTCACGTCGATCGCGGACAAGCTGCTGCTGCACCGCGTCTTCGGCGTGGCGATCTTCCTCGCCGCGATGTACGGCGTGTTCTGGTGCATCTACACGCTCGCGGCGTTCCCGATGGACTGGATCGACGGCTGGTTCGGCGCGCTCGGCGAATGGGTCGGCTCGCACATGGAATCCATGCCGATCGCGCGGTCGCTCGTGGTGGACGGCGTCATCGGCGGCGTCGGCGGCGTGCTCGTCTTCCTGCCGCAGATTCTGATTCTTTTCTTCTTCCTCGGCCTGCTCGAATCGACGGGCTACATGGCGCGCGCGGCGTTCCTGATGGACAAGCTGTTCGGCTGGTGCGGGCTCAACGGCAAGAGCTTCGTGCCGATGCTTTCCGGCTACGCGTGCGGCATTCCCGGCATCATGAGCGCGCGCACGATCGAGGACCCGAAGGCGCGCCTCGCGACGATTCTCGCCGTGCCCTTCATGAGCTGCGGCGCGCGCATGCCCGTGTACGTGCTGATGTGCGCCCTGCTCGGCCGCATCACCGACCCGACGACCGCCTCGACCGTGTTCGTCGCGATGTATTTCGTCGGCATCCTCGTCGCCGTTCCCGTGGCGTGGATCTACACGCGCTTCGTGCTGAAGTCGAAGGCCGCGCCCTTCGTGCTCGAAATGCCGCGCTACCAGCTGCCGCGCCTGCGCGACGTCGGCCTGCGCGTGTGGCAGAGCGGGCTCGAATACACGCGGCGCGCGGGAACGATCATCTTCGCGATGTCCGTCGTCGTCTGGGCGCTCTCGTATTTCCCGCGGAGCGAGGAGACCGAGGCCGCCGCGTCCGAGCGCTTCGTCGCCGCGCAGGCCGCCGAGCTCGGCGTTCCCGCCGACGCCGTGAGCGCCATCGTCGCCGGAGAGGAAATCCCCGAGGCGAAGAACGTGGACGCCGACGCGCTCAACGAGGCGTTCGGGAAGATCGCCGGCGAAGGCAGGGAAAACTTCGTCGCTGCCAAGGCCGCCGCGCTCGGCGTTCCCGCGCGCGAAATCGAAGCCGCGCTCGCCGACGAGGAGGAAGCCGAAGACTTCGCCGACGTCGAAGTCTCGCTCGAAGAGAGCGCCGTCGCCGCGCTCGCCGAAGAGCTCGACGCGCACGTCGAAGGGCTGAAGAGCCTCTTCGTCAAAGACCGCGCGGCCGCGCTCGAAGTCGCGCCGGAGTTCGTTTCCGCGGCGCTCGCGAAGGACGATCTCGCGGCGGGGCTCGACAACGCCGTTTCCGAGGCCTACCTCGAAAATTCCTACCTCGGGCGCTTCGGCAAGTTCTGCCAGCCCGTCTTCGCTCCCGCGGGCTTCGACTGGCGCATCACCGTCGGCGTGCTCGGCTCGTTCCCGGCGCGCGAACTCATCGTCTCGACGCTGGGCATCACCTACAGCCTCGGCGGCGACGTGGACGAGGAGAACGAAGGCCTCTACGACGCGATGGAGAAGACGACGCACGCGGACGGCTCGCCCGTGTTCACGATTCCGGTCATCGTCGGCATCATGGTGTTCTTCGCCCTGTGCGGACAGTGCCTCGCGGAAATCGTCGTCATCGCCCGCGAATCCTCGTGGAAATGGGCGATCGTCGCCTGGGCGCAGATGACGTTCCTCGCCTGGCTCGGCGCCGTCCTCTGCTACCAGATCGGCAGCCTGCTCTGAG
>JBJEVP010000014.1:0-4246 GCA_051884475.1 Candidatus Spyradosoma sp. | reverse complement strand
CCTAATGAAAACTTCGAAATTATTCATCACCTCGCTCCTCGCCGCCGCGACGATGGGAACCTCCGCGTATGCCGGGTTCGTCTGGAACGGCGGAGCAACCATCACGCAAGAATTTTGGCAGACGGAAAGCTCCTGGACGCTGACGGACGGTACGACTTGGCCGACGGGCGGGAACGGCCCTCTGACGGCGGACTCCAAAGCCTGGAGCGGTGTGACGGTCGCGAACGCTTCCGGCACTGTCGACACGTTCGAAGGTTGGGCGCTCGGGATCACGCTTCAGAACGCGAACCTCACGGTCACGAATCTGAATAAGCTTCAAGGAGGTTGCACAATCAATTTGGATGCGGATTCGGTTCTCACGATGACGCTCAACGGCAATGGTACGCTTCGAAACGCCGTGACGGTGAACACGGAAGGCGTCTTTAATTTGGAGCTCGGGAAATCCTATAGTCCTGACGATGGCAACGGCCTCGTCGCCAATCTCGGCAACGGCGGCGTGATGAACTTCACGTCCACCGGGAACGTGTTCACGACCAGGGTTTCGACGCTCAACGCCACGTTGAACACGACGGATTTCGACAGCTACACCATCGACGGCAACGGAAACACCGTTTACACGCGCAATCTCATCACGCTCGGCGACAACGTTTCTTTCGACTCTACGAACACGACCGTGAGGATGACCGCCGGCGCCGGCGTGGGGACGCTTACTCGCGTGGAAGAGGGAGACATTTCCGGCGCCGCCGCCGGTTCCTACAAGGTCACGAAAGATTCTTCCGGCTACAGCGTCTCCTACGTCGTCGCGGGAACGACTTACGCGTGGAACGCGACCGCCGCCGGCTCCGTTTGGGATACGTCGGAGACGAATACGAATTGGACGACGGACGGCGGTTCGACGAGCGTCGCTTTCACGGAACGTGGGAACGTGTTCTTCGGTGCGGGAGACACGCTCGCGAAGACCGTGGCGATCAATTCCGCCGTCACGGCGGGAACGATTTCCGTCGCGGACGATTACACTTTCAACGTCGGCGCTTCCGGTTCGCTCTCCGCGACCGCCGTCTCCGTCGCCGGGGCTAAGACGGCGACGCTGAATCTCGCATCGGACATGACGCTCGCCGCGAACCTCGGAGGGGCGGGAACGCTCAAGAAAACCGGGGCGAGCGCACTGACCTATTCGGGCACGATTGCCTCGGGCGCGACGCTCGAAATCGCCGAAGGCGGCACGACGGCCGCGCCGAACTTGTTCTCGGGAACGCTTTCCGCTGGCGGAAATTTGATTGTTTCCGGAGGAGTGACGAAGATTTCGACAGGACTCTCGGCGAGCAGCAATCTACTCATTTCTGGCGGCACGGCCGTGAACGCCTCCGCCAACAAGTTGCGTGGTAACATTTCGATTGTCGGCGACGGTTCGACATTCGTTCAAGATGGAAACAATGGGTCTGACCAGTTGGATTACGACGGCACGACTTCCATCGTCGTCAAGGACGGCGGCACGCTCGCTCTCGGCAGCAACCGCTGGACGTTCAAGACGAACAATTCGCTTTCTCTCGACGGAGGCAACATCACTGGATCAAGCCAGACGGCCGGAACCAACAAATACGGCAATCTCGATTTCATGGACGAGAAAACGGTCAACGTGTTGAACTCCTACGGCAAGGAATCGACCATTTCCGCGTCGATTCGTCTGCGCAACAACCTGACTTTCGATGTCGCGGACGGTGCTACGCTGAACATCACCGGGAAAATCGGGAACGCGACAACCGGCAAAAAAATCATCAAGACCGGCGCCGGCAAGATGACGCTTGACCTCCGCACATACGGGGACGACGAGAGCGCACCGAGCGAAGACTTCACCGGCGGGCTCGACGTCAACGGCGGCGAGGTCGAAGTGCGGCACGCGAGCGCGCTCGGCTCGGGCGCGGTGACGGTCAACGGCGTCGGCTCGATTCTCGATTTTGCGGTTTCCGGCGGCACGTTCACGCAGGCGCAGACGCTGACGACGACGAACGGCGGCAAGATCACCGTTTCGGCGGGAACGCTCTCGCTCACGGGCGCGGTCAATCTTTCCAATGCGATCGACATCGCTTCCGGAGCGGCGGTCACGACGACGAGGGACGTCAAATTCGCGCTCTCGGGGTTGACCGGAACGGCCAACGAGGACGGCACCACGACCTTCACGCTCTTTACGCTCGAAAGCGGGGCGGCGCTTACGTGGGAGAGTCTCAACGCGGCGAATCTCAATTTCACGGGAACAGATTTCATAGCTCGCGGCGCGAGTGCGACCTTTAACGCCGACGGGACCATGACGTTCACCGACGGTACGGCGGGCGACCTCGTCTGGAACGGAGAAAATTCCGGGACGTGGAACTATACTGCGACGAATACGAACTGGAAAATCGGCGATGACAACGTCGCCTTCCAATATAAGGACGACGTGACGTTCAGCACGAGCGGAGAGGTTTCCGTGACGGTCGATTCCGCCGGCGTGACGGCGGGAACGGTCACGATTTCCTCGGGCACTGTGACGTTTTCCGGCGGAACGGTCACGGCTGACGACAGTGTCGTCATCGGGAACGGCGCGACGTTGAAGCTGACTTCGGTCGGCTCGGGAACGAGCGTCTCCGGGACCGTCACGGTCCAGGCCGGTGGCACGCTCGATATGAACGGAGCTGAAAGCGCCGGGTTCGGCGGACTGACGATGGTGACGCTCGACGGTGGCAAGCTCGTCAATAACGGAGCAGACACAGGGGCTTCCAAACGTCAGTTCCACGGGATTGCCTTGACGGCGGACTCCGAAGTCGGCGGCTCCGGAACTTTCGGGTTGATCGGGAGCAGTTATGCCACGACGACGCTCAATTTGGGTTCCAATACGCTCACAAAAATTGACGACAATGAGTTTATTCTTTTGAACACGACTGTCAGCGGGACGGGAACAATCAAGATTTCGAGCGGAAGCGTCACTGACGGAGGAAATTCAGGGCGAACGCTTACGCTCGGAGACGCGAGTCTTGTCCTTGCCGGCGGTTCCGCGACCTTCGGCGGGAAAATCATCGTCGGGGCTTCGACTCTCGACGGCGGGAACGTCGAAGGAAAGAGTCTGAGCATCGGTTCCGTGGGCTTCGGCAAAGGGGACGGGGCCCAGACGCTGAAGATTGCGGGAACTGTCGCCGTCTC
Organism: Candidatus Spyradosoma sp.; assembly: GCA_051884475.1. Lineage (GTDB taxonomy): Bacteria > Verrucomicrobiota > Verrucomicrobiia > Opitutales > UBA953 > Spyradosoma. The sequence continues at coordinate 1,072 of JBJEVP010000014.1, read as the reverse complement.
CGGCAATTTCCAGGAAGGAACGGGAGCCGAAAACGGAGAAACGATTTCCCTTGCGGCAGGAGCTTCTCTTTCCGTCGGAGGAACGTTCGGCACGACGACGGCCAATGCGGACGACACAGGACAACACACCTACACTCTGAATGTGGGCGCCGGCGCGAGTTTTTCCGCAGGCACGATTGCGCACGGTGATTCTCTGACCGTCAACATCGGGGGAGAGAATGCTTCCGTCTCCGCGACGACCTTGGTTTTGAACAGTGTCTGGGGAAACAAGACCCACGCGTTTTCCGGACAGGGCGCGGATGTCTCTACGCTTTCCGTCGGGACAATAAACTTGAATAACGGGAGTGATAAAACGACGACGTTCGCGGTCTCCAATGCCCGCCTTGAGGTCGGCGCCGGCGGAATTGTCGGAAATTCCAGCACGCCTGTCTCCCTCAGCGGCGTGACGCTCGGCGTGCGCGACGGCGCGGATTCGTGGTCGTCCTCATTGTCGATGTCGCTCGCGGGAACGATGGGCGCGGACGTCGGGGCCGACAAGAGCATCACGCTTGAAGGGGCTCTTTCCGGCACGATCGGATCGCTGAAGAAAACCGGTGCGGGAACGCTGAAGCTGAGCGGGGACAACACGTTCTCGGGCGGCGTGACGCTTTCCGCGGGAACGCTCGAACTCGGGCACAACAACGCGTTGGGGAGCAGTGCACTTATCATTCTGGGAACGGGAGAACAGTCTCCTGAATTGAAGCTCGGGGCCGACGCGGGCGGAAACGCGCTGACGGTTTCCAATGATTTCTCTGTCGTTGGATCGGTAAAGGTAAGTTCGACGAATGATGCGAACGTGCTTGCGGGAACCATTTCCGCGTACGCGGCAGCGATTCAGAAAGTCGGCAGCGGAACGCTGACGCTTTCCGGGACAAATACGGAGGCGAGCATTTTCACCGTCGATATTGCGGAAGGCAAACTCATTGCGGGAACAGCCACGGCGCTTGGCGTCGCCGCGACTGTAGAGACTGCTCCCGTTCATAAGGTCCGTCTTTCCGGCGGTCAGTTGGAAGTCGGCAGCGGCGTGACGCTC
>JBJEVP010000013.1:0-4289 GCA_051884475.1 Candidatus Spyradosoma sp. | reverse complement strand
CTCGTCCTCGACTGGGCGAAGAAGCGCTGAGCGCGCGCGGCGCGGACAAAAAGCGGGAACGCCGCGCGCCTCAGGCGAGAATCTTCGTGAGGCGGGCGACGCAGTCGGCCTTCGCTTCGGCGGAAAGGTTGCCGAGCGGCGGACGGACGACGCCCATGTCGAGCCCGTGGTAGGCCATCATCGCTTTGCCGCCGGACACGCCGCCGTATTGGACGAGAATGTCCACGATTTCGCAGACCTTCGCCATGCCCGCCGCGACCGCGTCGTGATCGCCTTTTTTGTAGGCGTCCCAAATCTTGTAGTAGAGCGGGGCGGAGTAGTTGTAGGTGGAGCCGATCGCGGATTCCGCGCCGCAGGCGAGCGCTCCCGAGAACCATTCGTCGATGCCCCAGGTGATGTCGTATTTTCCGCCGCAGGCGCGTTTGCAGCGCTGGAACATGTAGAGGTCCGGATAGTTGAACTTGATGCCGGCGAGCTGCGGGATTCTGCCGTCCGCCTTGAGCAGGAACTGCTCCATGTCGAAGGTCACGCCCGACATGCTCGTGTGGTAGTAGTAGAAGGGCAGGTCCGGCGCGGCGACGAGGACGGAGTTGATGTAGTCGATGAGCCCGTCGATGGAGCCCGGCTTGAAGAAGTTCGGCGGCACGATGGAGGTGGCGTCGAGCTTGAGCTCCTGCGCGCAGGCGGCGAGTTCGCGCGCGTCGGCGATGGAGAGCGCGCCGACGTGGGCGATGATGAAGAGCTTGCCCTTGCCGTATTCGGCCCAGGCCTTCATCACGGCCTTGCGTTCGGCGACGGAGCAGCAGATGCCTTCGCCCGTGGTGCCGCAGATGTAGGCGCCGATGACGCCTTGCTTCACGAGCAGATCGATCTGCTTCGGAATCATTTCGAGATTGACGCTCCCGTCCGCGTTGAACGGCGTGTGCGGGGCGGCGATGAGTCCTTGGAGTTTTTTTGCCATGATTTTTTTGATGCGGGTTTCTGAAAAAAAGAAAAACGGGGAGGCGCGGGAACGCTTCAGTCGCAGCGCGCCTTCATGATGAGCTTGCGGAACGGGCGATCCGAAATCGCGGGCGCGTGAATGTCCTCCGGCCAATAGACGACGAACTCGCCGGGCTGGATCGTGGTGTACACTTTCGCCTTGCCGGGATAGACCTGGCAGTCGCCGTCCTCGTCGTAGGGCGTTTCCGGGATTTCTCCGCGCGGCGTCCAGCCGAGCGTTTCCGGCGCGGAAAGCGGGACGTGCACGTCCAGATATTTCTTGTGGCTCTCGAGCTTCGCGGTCTCGAGCGTCTTGCCGGGATGATCGACGACGTTGATGAAGGCGTCGTCGCCGTCCACGACGATCTTCCCCGCGGGAACGGTCGTCAGGTCGTGAGTCTTCACGTAGTCGAAGAGTTTTTTGAAATGAGGGTTGAGCGCTTCGTAGCGCGCGGAGTCTTTGAGCGGGGCAAGTATCATAGTGCCGTCATTCTCCCGCGCTTTTTCGAAAAACGCAAAGCAATAAGCTCCGAAACGGCAGAAGCCCGACGATTTCCGCGGAAATTCTTTTTCCCGGGAAAACCTCGGACGTCCGTTCGGGCGCGCGCTTTCCGTTTCCGCTTTCGTCCGCCGATTCCGCGCGGCGGAACGCCGCTTCGCGCGCCGTTTTCTCTTGCGCGGAAGCGGGATGCGGGGCATATTGGCGATTCACGTTTTTTTCGGGCGTTTAGCTCAGCCGGTCAGAGCATCTCGTTTACACCGAGAGGGTCGGGGGTTCGAGTCCCTCAGCGCCTACCAGGGTCTTTCAGTATGAACAAGCACACACTTTCCGCACTTGTCGAAAATAAATTCGGCGTTCTCGCGCGCGTCTCCGGTCTGCTCAGCGGACGCGGATTCAACATCGAGACGCTCAACGTCGGTCCGACCAACGACCCGCGTTTCTCCCGCATCACGGCGACGGTCATCGCCGACGCCGCCGGCTTCGACCGCTGCGTCCGCCAGCTCGAGAAGCTCGTCAACGTCGTCACCGTGCAGAATTTCGACGGCGTGGACTTCGTCTCCCGCGAACTCGTGATGGTGAAGGTGAAGGCGAATCAGGAAACGCGCTCTCAGATTCTCGAAATCGCGGGCATCTTCCGCGCGCAGGTCATCGACGTTTCGCTGGAAAGCCTCATTCTCGAAGTGACGGGCAACGCCAACAAGGTGAAGACGCTGATGAAGCTGCTCGAGAACTACGAAATCATCGAGATGGCGCGCACGGGGACGCTTTCGCTCGAACGCGGGCTCAACGCCGTGCGCAACTGAGAATTTTTTCTTCAGGAACCTTTCTCAATCAAAAATCATTATGGCTACGAAAAAAGCTACTGCTAAGAAAACTCCGGCGGCCCCGAAGGCCGCTCCCGCGAAAAAGGCTTGCGGAAAAAAAGCCTGCTGCGCCGCGAAGTCCGTTCCCGCCAAAAAGGCGACGACCGGCAAGAAGATTCCCGTCGGCAGCGTCAAAGTTTACCACGAAAAGGACGCCGACCTCGGCGTGCTCGCCGGCAAGACCGTCGCCGTGCTCGGCTACGGAGCTCAGGGCCGCGCGCAGGCGCTCTGCATGCGCGATTCCGGCGTGAACGTCATCATCGGCGTGCGCGCGGGCAAGTCCTTCAAGGCGGCGAAGGCGGACGGCTTTGAAGTCCTCCCCGTGGACAAGGCCGCGAAGAAGGCGGACATCATTCATCTGCTGCTCCCGGACGAAAAGCACAAGGAAGTCTATGAGGCGCAGATCAGGAAGTTCGTCACGCCGGGCAAGACGCTGTGCTGCTCGCACGGTTTCGCCTACGTGTTCAAGACGATCGTTCCGCCCGAAGGCGTGGACGTGATCATGGTCGCGCCGAAGGGCCCGGGAACGGAAGTCCGCCGCGTGTTCGAAGAAGGTTTCGGCTGCCCCGGCCTCGTCGCCGTCTTCCAGGACGCTTCGGGAACGGCTCTGCAGACCGCGCTCGCCATCGCGAAGGCGGAAGGCCTCACCCGCGGCGGCGTGCTCGAATGCACGATGGAGCAGGAGACGTATGAAGACCTGTTCGGCGAACAGAACGTGCTCTGCGGCGGTCTCGTCGACCTGATGAAATACGGTTTCGAAACGCTCACGGAAGCGGGCTACCCGCCGGAAATGGCGTATTTCGAATGCGTGCACGAAGCGAAGCTCATCGTGGACATCATCTACAACAAGGGCATCGCGGCGATGAACGCGGTCATCTCCAACACGGCGGAATTCGGCGAATACTACAACGGTCCGAAGATCATCACGCCGGACGTCAAGAAGCGCATGAAGGAATCCCTCGAGCGCATCCAGAGCGGCAAGTTCGCCAAGGATTGGCTCAAGGAAGCCGCGAAGGGCGCTCCGACGCTCGCGAAGAAGCGCGAACAGCTCGGCAAGCACACCGTCGAGATCGTCGGAAACGAAATCCGCAAGATGTTCGAACGCAAATAATCGGACGTTTCCTCAAAAAAAAGGCGTTCCCGCGTGACTTTCGCGGGAACGCCTTTTTTTGCTGGGCAAAAAATCGCGAATGGCGAATTTCGAGTTTCGAATTTTTTTGCGGGAGCGAAAGTCCGCCTTTCCCGAAAAATCTGTTTTAATCCGTTCAATCCGTGTTTCAGAACTTCTTTTGCCTTCTGAGACTTCCAGTAAAAAAAACATCGCTCGCGCGGAAGCGGCGGGAACGCTTTTTTTTGCGGGGCAAAAAATCGCGAATGGCGAATTTCGAGTTTCGAATTTTTTTGCGGGAGCGCAAGGTCGCTTTTCCCGAAGAATCTGTTTTGATCTGCTCAATCCGTGTTTCAGAACTTCTTTTGCCTTCTGAGACTTCCAGTTAAAAAAAGTCGTCCGCGTGACTTTCGCGGGAACGCTTTTTTTGCTGGGCAAAAAATCGCGAATGGCGAATTTCGAGTTTCGAATTTTTTTGCGGGAGTGAAAGTCCGCCTTTCCCGAAAAATCTGTTTTGATCCGTTCAATCCGTGTTTCAGAACTTCTTTCGACTTCTGCGACTTCCAGTAAAAAAAACGTCGCTCACGCGGGAACCTCCGCGAGGGAATTTCCTTAAACGCGCACGGGGTCGTGTTTGTTCCGCCCTCCGGGGCGTTCCCGCGGGAACGGTACGCGGCGGATTTCCGAAATCCCCATTGCGGTTGACGTTCACGCGGAAAGGAATATCTTTTTAAGGCAATTTTCCTTTTTTCAGTCACAACCAAACAGAAAGATTCACTGTGTCCATACGCAACGACATCAAGAAAGTGATGATCATCGGGTCGGGGCCGATCGT
>JBJEVP010000012.1:0-4348 GCA_051884475.1 Candidatus Spyradosoma sp. | reverse complement strand
GCACGCCGACGCCGAGATTTTCGAGCGCGTTCTTGAGATAAATTCCTCCGGAGGAAAGCCCGTTGAGCGGAAGCTCGGCGAAGGGATGCAGCCAGATTTCGTCCGCCGGAGCGGCGAGCAGATATTCGCGGAAGCTCGGCGAGGGCAGGTAGGCGAAGACGGGCTTTCGGCTCGTTTCGCGGAAGCGGTAAATCGCGGCGTGCAGCTCGGAAATCGTGGCGAAGCCGTTCCACGCGGACGCGTTCCCGCCGAGAAGCAGGACGGAGCTCACGGCGTCGTCCGTCGCGGCGGTTTCGAGCGCTCGGATCGTGTCGAGCAATCCGTAGCGGCCTTTTTCTCCGGAAAACACCCCGGGCGTGTTCACGGGCGCGAACGTCGGCGCATCGGAAAATCCGCGCGAGAGATCGACGACGAGCACGCTTCCCGGCCGCACGTCGCGGGCGGCTTCTCCGAAGGCGGCGTTCCCGCCGAGATCTTCGCTCACGGCGTCGACGAGCGCGGCGACGAACATGCCGACGCCGACCGTCATCGCGAAGAGCGTCAGCGCCGTGACGACGCACATGGAGAAACAGGAGCCGAAGAAAGAGGCGGCGACTTGCTTGAGGAAATTTTTCATCGGCGGAAAATCTACGCCGCCGTTCCCGCGTGCGCGAGCGTTTTTCTCGCGAGAAAATTTTTGCGCTCGTCGGGCGAAAAATGCTCGATTGCATAGCGCAGGGTCGTGCGCGGGAGCGCCGCCGCGTGCTTTTCCAAAAACGCCGTGAGCGCGGCGCGGGAACGCTTGCCGACTTCGCGCAGCATCCAGCCGTTCGCCTTGCGCATCAGGTCATGCGGATGCGGCATGAGCTTTTCCGCGAGGCGGAATGTGAACGAAAAATCTCCCCGGCGGATGAAGGCGAGGGCGGAGACGACCGCGACGCGCTGTTCCCAGAGGCAGTCGCTTTCCGCGAGACGAAAAAGGACTTCGCGTTCCCGCGCGTTTTCTTCGGGCGTTCCCGCGAGCCCGACGAGAAATTCGCCGACGATCTTCGGCGCCGTCAGATCGACGAGATCCCAGTTGTCGCAACGGCGCGCGTGCGCGAGGTAGAAATCGAAGATTCGGCGGCGTTCCCGCGCGTCCTTTTTCGCGCGGCGAAAACGCTCGACGAGCACGAGCAGGGCGCACAGACGCGCTTCGTGAAACGGGTTCGAGAGCAGCTTTTCGAGCACGGAAAACGGCGCGTCCGCGTGCGCCTTCGCGATCGCGCGGACGGCGGGAACGGTCACGCCGAGAAAGCGGTCGCCTTCGCCGTATTCGCCGGGACCGGTCTTGAAAAAACGCCGCAGAACAGCGGCCTTTTCCGGCGTTCCCGCGGCGCGGAGCTCGGCGAGGATTTCCCGCGCGGCGTTCATTTTTCCGAGGGCGTCGCCGGGGCGTTTCCGGAGGCGTCGGGCTTCGCCGCTTTGTTTTTCCGTCCGCCTCGGCGGCCGCGTCTGCGGCGGGCGGATTTCTTTTCGGGAGCGGCGGATTCGGCGGAGGCGGGCGGAGTTTTTTCCTCGGCTTCGGGCGCGGCCGCGGCGGGAGCGTCCGCCGTCTTCTTCGCCGCGTTTCCTCCCCGGCGGGAACGGCGGCGCGGGCCTCGGCGCCCGCCGGATTTTTCTTCGTCTGCGGCGGGAGCGGATTTTTTTTCTTCGGGAATTTCCGGTTCGCAGATAGCTCCGGCGGATTTGATGACGGGCGCGATTCCGAGTTTCTGGAGCTTCAGGAAAAGCTCGCGGGAAATCCACGCGTCCGTCGCCGCATAGACGATCTGCTGCGGGGAGAGTTCCCGCGCGGCCCAGTTCGAGACCTGCGCCGCCTTCGAGATGCGCCCGCCGAGAAAATGCGCCGTGAGCGCGCGCAGGCCCGTGTTTTCGATGCGCGCGGCGCGCGTGTAGCGGCTCGCGTCCACGAAGCCCGCGTCGTCGAACGGCGCGCGGACTTTGAGGTGGTGCACGTCGTCCTTCACGGCGACGCCGACCTTCAGAATGTTCGGATTTTCGAAAAGCGGGAAAAGCACGGGAACGCCGCCGCAGTAGTCGAGACGGAAGAGATAGGCGCATTTTTTTCCGCAGAGCTGGACGAGCGAGACCATGTAGCCCGCGCCTTTGCGGAAGCAGGGACGCGTTTCCGTGTCGAAGCCCAGAATCTTTTCGCGCGAAAGCGCCTGCACGGCTTTTTTCGCCGTCTTTTCGTCTTCGACGAGCACGATTTTTCCCTCGTACTGCATGAGCGGCAACGCGCTGATGAAATCTTTTTCGATGCGGAGCATCGGGCGGTCGGATTCAGTTTCCATTGGGTTCCTTTTCAGAAATTTCCGTGGATTCGAGTTCCATTTCGGAAATTTCCGTGAGGTCGAGTTCCTTTCCGAAAATTTCCGTGACGTCGAACCAGAATTCGCGCTCGGTCTCTTTCCCGTTTTCTTCCTCCGCGAGGATGAACACGTCGAATTTGCGGTCGCCGTGCGTTCGAAGCTCCTGCCGCACGATACGCGCGTTCGGAAGTTCGTGCTCGAGGCGGCGGTATTCGTCCCGCACGGCTCCGGAGGCGGGAATGAGAATCGCGGTTTCCCGCGAGGCGCCCGGAGCCGCTTCGCCGTCGGGCGCGTCGATTTCGTATTCTTCGTCCGGGTCGTCGTCGAAACATTCGTTCGCTTCGCAGCAGCAGCTGCGCGAAGAAGAACTTCCGATCGGGTAACTCTCTCCCAGCCACCAGGAAAAAATCACCGTGAGGACGGAGAAAGCGACGACGGTGCGGAGCATGCGGGCGCGGTTCCCCGGGATTCGCTGCTCTTTGAGCTCGGGCGCGGGAACGGCGGCGCCGCCTTCGGACGAAAATTCGAAGACGGGCGCGAAGAGAATCCGCGCGGCGTTCCCGTTCTCGCGTTCGACGTACAGCTGAGGATGGTTTTTCGAGATGCGGATTTCGGTGCCGTCTTTACCGCGCAGGAGATACGTTTCGGCGTCGAGCTCTTCGAGCGTTCCTTCGAGGCATCCCCGTTTTTTGACGGCTTTCAGAAGACATCTCGAAGCGATGAAGATGCCGTATGCGCTCGCGGCCCAGACGAGTCCGAGACTCGTGCGGAAAGCGACGGCCGTCGCGAGTCCGACCAGGGCGCAGATCAGCCAGGCCGCGGCGGACAGACGCCACGGGCGCAGAGCCGCGCGGCGGAAGAACGGAGGGAAGGATGCTTTTTTCATGGGAAAAATCGACGGTCAATATTCGAGTCCGAGCATCAGCGTGCTGAGCCCGGAGCCGATGCCGAGCAGGGCGACTTTTTCGCCCCGGCGGAACGTTCCCGCCTCAGCGAAAAGCGCGAGCGTGGCGGGAAGAGAGACGGAGCCGACGTTGCCGAGGCGGTCGAAGGTGCGGCGGTCTTTCGCGGGATCGAGCCCGAGCCGCGCGAACAGCGCCGAGGAATGGCGGACGCCGACCTGGTGCGTGACGACGTGCGCGGGAACGCTCTCGTCCCAGCCCGTTTCCGCCTTGAAGTCCGCCCAGGCGCGCGCGGCGAGGTCGATTCCGGCTTCGAGCAGCTTTTCGGAATCGGTCTTCATCGCGAGAGCGTTCCCGTCGTCGGAATCGCCTTCGCAGAGGCGGTTCGCGGCGGAATCCGAGGCGACGACTCCTCCGACGAGCCGCGGAGAGCCCGCGGGAGCGAGATCGTCGCGCGAAATGACGGCGGCGACGGCTCCGGCGCCGATCGTGAAGTTGGCGAAATAGGGTTTGATGCCCGAGCGCGTCAGCGAAAGGTCTGCGTTGAGTTTGGCGACGGTGTTTTCGACGAGCGGACGGCCGTTTTCCCCGGAGCAGACGAGCGCGCGGCGGATCTGTCCGCTCTCGATCATGGAGGCGGCGACGACCGTCGCGTTCAGAAATCCGAGACAGGCGTTGGACACGTCGAAAATCATCGTGCGCGGCGAAAGCCCGAGCAGGCCGTGCACGTAGGCGGCGGTCGAGGGTTCGAGCCGGTCGCGGCAGACGGCCGCGTGAATCAGCAGGTCGATGTCCTCCGGGCGCGTTCCCGCGGCGAGCATCGCCTTTTTGCCCGCGAGCGCGGACGCTTCGGACGGGCGCACGGGGCGGCTCCAGAAGCGGCGTTCCCGTATGCCGGTCATCAGCTCGAGGCGACCCTGCGGCAGCTTGAGCCGGGAATAGACGGGAGCGAGTTTTTCTTCGAGAAAATCGGAGGTCCAAACTTCATCGGGAAGTTCGACCGCCATGCGTTCGACGACGGTGCGGGAAAATTTCATGTCGCGCCGGGGAAAATCAGTGCTTCAGCGTTTTCAGGTAGCGCTCGATGCGCGTGCAGGCTTCGTCGATGTTCGC
>JBJEVP010000011.1:0-4372 GCA_051884475.1 Candidatus Spyradosoma sp. | reverse complement strand
TCATCCGTTCCATCCGTGTTTCAAAAACATCGGTGAGAACTATCCGTTATCGGTCATCCGCTTTTCAGCCGGCAGTCATAAAAAAAACGCGGTCCGGAGAGATTTCCGGACCGCGTTTTTTTCGCGTCTGGCGAAGCGCGCGTCACTTGGAGAGCGCGGAAAGGAGCGGAGACTTCTCCACGCCCGCGATCCGCGAGCCGGGCGCGGTCGTCACGTTGAACGAAATTCCGTGCTTCGTGAAGTTCAGGTCGAACTTGCGGACGACCTGATTCACGCCGGGAGCGACTTCTTCCTTGCGCTCCTTCATGGACTGAATGAGCGCGTCGATCTGCTCCGGAGTCGAATCCGGGAGCGAAAGCAGCTTTTCGCGCGCGGCGGCGACGGCGGCGTCGCCCTCGACGATCGCGTTCCAAAGCAGAACCGCGACGTTCATCGCGCCGCGGATCGCCGTATGATTGCCGCCGGCCTGAGCGATCACGGGCCGGGAAAATTCGATGACCATGTTCGCGATGTTCGGGCGGGAAGGATCCGCGGCGGGCGCCGGCACGGCTTCCGCGCGCTCGTTCAGCAGAACTTTGTAGTGATAGCCGACTTCGCGGATCTTGCTCGATCCGAACGCGCCGACCGTTTTCTTGCGGTTGAAGGAAGTGGACATTTGTCGTTTTTGCTTTCTTGAAAAAAATCTTCTCTTGCGGAAAACGCCGGAGGACGAATCAGCCCGGAGGCCACGCCAGCTTGCGCCCGCCGAGCAGGTGCACGTGCAGGTGCGGCACCGTTTCGCCCGCGTCCGCGCCGCAGTTGATCACCGTGCGGAAACCGCCGGAAAGCCCGCGCTCCGCCGCGATTTTTCCCGCGACGACGAGCAGGTGCCCGAGCGTTCCCGCGTCGGAATCCGCCGCGGCGGAAAGCCGCGCGATCACGCGCCTGGGAATGACGAGAATATGCGTCGGCGCCTGCGGATTGATGTCCTCGATCGCGAAGCAGACTTCGTCCTCGTAAACCATCTTGGACGGAATCTCGCGGTCCGCGATTTTCTGAAAAAGCGTTTTCATTTTTTTTGAAAAACCCGATGGTGATTCCTTTTGCGCGGGAACGCAAATTGAAATTTGGAGAGTCCTCCGAAGTTTTCGCGCGCGCGGAAAGCGGCGCCGAACGCGCGTTCATTATCTCGTTTGCCAATTCCGGTTTTTCGCGAGAGAATGCGCGCATGCCCGAAGAAGCTCCGCAGAAACCCAAAATCCTGCTTTGGCTGACCGCCGCCGCGATCGCCCTCGTCGCCGCGTTTTTCTTTCAGTGGAAAAACGGCATCGAGCAGGCGTCCATCGCGCAGACGGACGCGGGAGACGTCGTCCGCGTGAAGACGGAGCCCGGCGCGCGCCCGGGATTCCGCGTGTTCTTCAACGGGAACGCGGACGACTTCGCCGAAGCGCTTCTCTGCGACGGCGACGGGAACGCGCTCTGCGTTCTCGCGCGCTCCGCGGCGGACCCGGAGCGCTTCGACGTTCCCGCCGATTTCGATTCCGGGAAAACCGCGGGCGAACGTTTTCTGCGCGTCGTCGTTCCCGCGCTGAAATCCGAAGGCGCCCCCGTCGTGCTCGTCGTCGAAAATCCTTTCCGAAAATGATCTCCGCAGTCATCGACATCGGTTCCAATTCCATCAAGATGCTCGTCGCCGAGGGAGCGGACGCCGTTCCCGTCTTCGAGGCGCACAGCGACACGCGGCTTTCGCCGAACGCGGAAGGCGCGCGGGAGCTCATTCCCGAAGCGGCGTTCGCGGCGGGCGTGGAAGTCGTCCGCGGCTTCGCGGAAAAGGCGCGCGAATTTTCTCCCGAGCGCACGGCGATAGTGGGCACCAGCCTGCTGCGCACGGCGGAAAACGCGCCGGAGTTCGCCGCCGCCGTGCTCCGCGCGACGGGAACGCCCCTGCGCGTGCTTTCGGGGCTCGAGGAGGCGGAGCTCGTCGCCGCCGGAGTCGCGACCGATCCCGCCGTCCGCCTGCCCTGCGCGATTTTCGACCTCGGCGGCGGCTCGCTCGAGTTCATCGCGAAGCCCGCCGACGGCGGGAAGATTTTCGAAGAAAGCTGGCGTCTCGGCGCCGTCCGCACGACGCGGAAATTTTTCTCCGACGCCTCGGGAAAAATCCCCGGCGAGGAAATCGCCGCCCTGCGCCGCGGCGTGCGCGAAACCGTCGCCGCCGCGCTCCCGCGCGAAGTCCCTCCGGGAGCGGAAGCCGTGTTCTGCGGCGGCGCGGCGAAGCTCTGCGCGAAACTCTCCGGTCACGGACTTGCCGGAGAAATTCCCGTCGAAGTCTTCGAGACGCTGCTGCGCGGGACGTGCGCGCGGACGCTCGGAGAACGCGTCGCCGACGGCGTTCCCGAGAAGCGCGCGGACATCTTTCCCGCCGCCGTCGCGACGCTCGCCGAAGTCTGCCGCGTCTGCGCGTTCCCGCGCTTCCGCGTCACGAACCGCAATCTGCGCTGGGGGCTCTGCGCGCGGCTCAACGCGGAACGCGGGTTCTGATTTTTTTTCGGAAAAAAAGGAGCGCTAAGCGAAATTCGCGCGCATCTGATCGGCGACGGAAAGGCAGTACGCGGCGGCGGTCGGCACGCGCAGAACGAAGCGCCCGAGCCGCGCGGGAAGAAATCCGCAGGCGCGCGCGGCGGCGTATTCCTCGGGAGCGAGGTCGCCCTCGGGACCGACGAGCCAGAGAATCTTCCGCGGAGCGTTCCCGCGAAGGGAATCTTCGATTTCGCGGCAGCCGCGCGAATCCGCCTCGAGGCTCGCCGTCAGCCTGAGCGTTCCCGCGGCTTCGGCCTCCGGAGCGGAAGAGATTTTCCCGAAAAACTCCTTCGCCGTCGTCACGGGAAAAATTTCGGGAACGAAAAGATTGCCGCACTGCTTGCAGGCCTCGACGGCGACGGCGCGCCAGCGTTCGAGCTTGTGCGCGGCGCGGGCGGCGTCGAGCTTCATTTCCGTGCGCGCGCCGAGAATCGGGTGAAATTCCGAGAGACCGATTTCGACCGCGGCGCGGAGAATGTCGTCCGAGAGCGACCCCTTCGGGAGCATCTGCGCGAGCGCGAGCGCGCAGGACGGAGGCTCGCGGCGTTCCCGCGACTCGACGGCGAGCGTGAGCGCCTTCGCGTCGAGCGAGACCGGCGAGCCCGTCCACGCGTTCCCGCGGCCGTCGAACGCGGTGATTTTTTCGTCGGCGCGCACGCGCAGCACCTTGACGAGGTGGAAACTCTCCTCGCGGGAGAGCGTGAGCGTGTCCGCGTCGGCGGGAACGGGAAAAGGATGGTAAGCGCGCATCATGGCCTTCGAAGAATCAGGAATCGGTCGTTGTCGTTTTTCCGAGGACGGCCGCTTCGTGCGCCGTCTTGAAATGAAGTTTGACGAACTCCCCGAAGCGGGCGGAGCCGAATCTGCGGAAAATCCCGGCCGCGGCCTTTTTCGCCTCCGCGCCGGAGCCCTTCGGCAACGGCGTTTCCGCGAGGGAGGAAATCTTTTCGAGCTCGCGCACGTACGTCGCGCGGGCGACGATCGAGGCGGCGGCGACGACGGGATCGCTTTCCGCCTTGGGACGCATGCGCAGATCGAAGTCGATTCCCGCGCGCGAAAGCGCTCGCTGCACGAGGGGAGACTTCGAGAACTGGTCGAGCAGCCCCCAGGCGGGAACGCGGTCCTCGCCGCTTTCCGCCGCCTCGGCGAGCGCCTCCTTCAGCGCGAGGAAATGCAGCTGTCCGAGAAACGCGTTCAGGTTGCCGTATTTCGGGTAAAGCTCGTTGTATTTCGCGATGCGGGCGAACGCGACCTTGACGACGACGCCCGGCGTCGCGCGGATCATCTTTTCGAGTTCGAAGATCTTTTTGTCGCCCGAAACCTGCTTGGAATCGCGCACGCCCGCGGCGAGCCATTTTTCGACGGCGGATTTTCCCGCGATCACGCAGGCGGAGACGACGGGGCCGAAAAGATCGCCCTTGCCGGACTCGTCCAGCCCCGCGTGCGGCTCGAACCACTCCGGATTGAGCTCCGCGTCGTAGCCGAGACGCGCCTCGCCGGTGATCTGCGGCTCGAGCACGTCCGTCACGAAATCCGCCGTGCCCTTGCCGGAGATCACGACCTTGCCCGAAATGTAGGCGACGACGTTCACGCCGCGCGGTTTCGACCTGTAGGAAAAAATCGAATACGGCGTCTCCGTGCGCTCGAACGCGGAAGCGCCCGCGCAGAACTCGTCGAGCTTCGCGATCTTCGCCTCGTCGAGAGCGAGCGTGTAGAGCGTGATTTTTCCGGGTTCTGCGGATGCCTGTTTCTTTGCCATAAACTTGGCGGAAGTTTACGCCGTTCCCGCGAGGAAACACAAGGATAAGCGCTT
>JBJEVP010000010.1:0-4372 GCA_051884475.1 Candidatus Spyradosoma sp. | reverse complement strand
GCTCTGCCTGCCTTCGGGCTCGTCGCTCACCGACGACGACGTCGCCCGCGTCGTCGAAACGATCAGGGCGGCGAAAAAATAACCTCGGAGCCGCGCGCTGAGATGTTTTTCCTCTACGGAGCGGGCGGACACGCCAAGGTGATTCTCGACATTCTGCGCGCGCGGAACGTCGCGGTCGACTGCGTGTGCGACGATTCCGCGGAGCTGCGCGAATTCTGCGGGCTGCCCGTCGTGCGCGGCGCGGACGCTCCCGCGGGAACGGCGATCGTGAGCATCGGGAAAAACGAGGCGCGCCGCCGCGTGGTCGAGTTTCTCCGCGCGCGCGGGAACGTGCGTTTCGCGACGGCGGTGCACCCGAGCGCGGTGATTTCGCCCGACGCGGAAATCGGCGCGGGAACGGTCGTCATGCCCGGCGCGATCGTCAACGCGGGAACGCGCGTCGGCGAGCACTGCATCGTGAACACGGGCGCGAGCATCGACCACGACTGCGCGGTCGCGGACTTCGCGCACGTTTCGCCGCACGCGACGCTCTGCGGCGGCGTTTCCGTGGGCGCGGGAACGTGGATCGGCGCGGGAACGGTCGTGATTCAGGGCGTTTCCGTCGGCGGCAATTGCCTCGTGGGCGCGGGCTCGGTCGTCGCGAAAAATCTGCCCGACGACGCCTTCGCCTGCGGCAACCGCTGCAAGATACTGAAGCTTATACCCCCCCCCGTTTTAGCGGCGATTTCCGCAAATGAGCTGATTTTTGAAGAAGCGGCATTTCTGCCGCCTGCGGGAAATTTTTTTGAGGAAATCGTTTTCGGCGGACAAGCCGGCGGAGGCTTTTTCGGAAGCGTTCCCGCCTCAGAACAGGTCGCTGTGCGTTCCCGTGCGGACGAGCCAAAGTTTTCCGTCTTCAATTCGGTAAATCAGCAGCCAGTCCGGCTGAATATGGCATTCGCGGAATCCGCGCCAATCGCCCGTGAGCGCGTGGTCGCGGTATTTGTCGGGGAGCGCCGTTTACTGCATGAGCAAGCTGATGACCTGCTGCAGAAGCGACAGGTCGAGGCGTCTTTTCCCCGCGAGCTTGAAGTCTCGCTTAAAGCGTCCGAGGTGTTCGACCTTGAGCATCGTTCAGCTTTCCAAATCTGCGAAGAGCTCTTCGACCGTGTTGAAATGGCGGGGTCGTCGCTTTCCTGCGCGTTCGTCCGCGATCGCCTGTTCGACTTCCCGCATCGCGGCGACGGTTTCGGCGTTGGGGATTTTGGGGCGTTCGGCGCGCGGCTGAAAGGGCAGGGCGCGTTCGATGACGCTCTGGTGAATGAACATGTTGACCGCTTCGCTCAGCGTGATGCCGAGCTTGGCGAAAATCTTCTCCGCCTGGAGTTTCGCCTTCGGTTCGATGCGGATGCTCAACGTCGCTGTCTTTGCCATGATTTTTCTCCTGTGATGAATTTTCCGGGATTGTCTGACGTTCGCCTTACAATGGCAATACGAAAAAGGATCTCCGGACGCCCGCTTCTCCGGGCCGGCTTGACGCTCGTCCTCCTTTTTCTTCCGCGAAAATCCGCGGGAGCGGCCGCCCGCGGCGCGTCAGTCGCGCAGTTCGTAGCGCGTGGAACGCCCCGCGCCGACCTGGCGCAGAATCTTCTTTTCGAGCAGATCGCGGATGGCGCGCGTCGCCGTGTCCTGCGAGCATTTGCAGATTTTCGCCCACTTCGACGACGTGAGATTGCCCTCGAAGCCGTCGAAAAGCCGATTGAGGATTTTCCGCTGCGCGGGATCGACGACGCGCGCGCCGTTTTTCCGCCAAAATTCCGCCTTCGCGAGCACGCTCCGCAGCGTCGTTTCGGACGCGGCGACCGCTTCCAGAAGCGTTCCCGCGAACCACTCCACCCACGGCGAAACGTCGAGCGAGGCGCCGCATTGCGTCCGTTCGAGCATGTCGTAATAGCGCCGCTTGTTCTTCAGAATCGCGGCGGACATGCTGTAAAAACGCAGGGCGGAATTTTCCGCGCGCGCGAGCATCAGCTCCGTGAGCGCGCGGGCGAGGCGCCCGTTCCCGTCTTCGAACGGGTGAACGGTCAGAAAATGCAGATGCGCGAGCGCGGCGTCGGCGACTCCGGCTCCGCCCGGCGCGGCGACGCGGGCGAGCAGACGCTTCATCTCGGCGGGAACGCGCTCGGCGGGCGGCGCCTCGAAGTGCACGGTCTCGCGCCCGCCGCGCGTCGAAACGACCTGCATTCTCCCGAAACGGTCGTCGCGGTACGCGCCGACGCGGATTTTTTCGACGCCGCTGAATCCGCCGGGAAACAGCGCCGCGTGCCACCCGCAGAGCCGCGTCTTCGTGAGCGGCGCGGAAAAATTCTGCGTGGCGTCGAGCACGACTTCCGCCGCTCCCGCCGCGCGCGCGTCCGCCGTCTTCGGCGCGGGAACGCGCAGCGCGAGACGCTTGCCGACGGACGAACGGATCTGCGCCATGCTCAGCGCGACGCCCTCGATTTCGGACGATTCCGACGTCTCCCGCGCGAGCGCGAGCGCGGACGCCTCGCGGCGCTCCGTCAGACCGAGCCGCGACATGCTCCCGAGCAGACGCCCCTGCGCGAACGCGACGCGGGAAAGCAGCGGTGCGAGCGCGGCGGCGTCCCACGTGAGATTCGGCCAGTTTTCATGCTCGTAAATGTAGAACATAGCGAAAATCTACGCGGAACCTGCGGAGATTTCAAATTTAATCTCCGCAAAATCTGCGGAGATTTCTGGGCGTATTCTCCGCATTCTCCGGAAAGGAGGCTCGCCGCATGAGCGCGGAAACGGAGCGCGTGAACATTCTGATTTCGTCGGCGGGAAAGCGCGTTTCCCTGCTGCGCGAATTCCGCGCGGAGCTGCGCCGGGAGTTCCCGCGGGGCAGGGTGTTCGCGACGGAGCTCTGCCCGGAAATGTCGCCCGCGGCGCAGATCGCCGACCGCTGTTTCCGCGTGCCGCGCGTCACGGAGTCGGGCTACGCGGACGCGCTTTTCCGCATCTGCGCGGACAACGGCGTGCGCGTCGTCGTGCCCACGATCGACACGGAGCTGCTCGTGCTCGCGCGCGAGAAAAAGCGCTTCGCCGAGGCGGGAATTTTTCTGCTCGTTTCCGACGAGGATTTCGTCGCCGTCTGCCGCGACAAGCGCAACACGGGCGCCTTCTTCGAGTCGCGCGGCATCCGCGTTCCCGCGCCCGTGGACAAGCGCGCGCCGACGTTCCCGCTTTTCGCCAAGCCCTACGACGGTTCGCTGAGCAAGGACCTTTTCGTCGTGCGTTCCCGCGAAGAGCTCACGCCGGAGATTCTCGCGCATCCGAAGCTCATCTTCATGGAGTACATCGACAAACGTATTTACA
This sequence comes from Candidatus Spyradosoma sp., assembly GCA_051884475.1. GTDB lineage: Bacteria > Verrucomicrobiota > Verrucomicrobiia > Opitutales > UBA953 > Spyradosoma. The sequence goes on along the minus strand of JBJEVP010000010.1, from coordinate 1,015 downwards.
AAGAATTTACGGTGGACATGTATTTCGGGCGCGACCACCGCGTCAAGGCGGTCGTGCCGCGCGAGCGCATCGAAATCCGCGCGGGCGAAATCAACAAGGGGCGCACGTGCAGAAACCGCCTCGCCGAGCTGCTGCGGGAACGCTTCGCGGAGCTGCCCGGCGTCGTCGGCTGCATCTGCGCGCAGTTTTTCTTCGACGAAAAGACGGGCGACGTCGTCGGCATCGAGATCAATCCGCGCTTCGGCGGCGGCTATCCGCTGAGCTACGGCGCGGGCGCGAATTTCCCGCGCGCCGTCGTGCGCGAGTACCTGCTCGGCGAAACGCTCGAATTTTCCGACGCGTGGGCGGACGGCACGCTGATGCTCCGCTACGACGCGGAAATTTTCGTGCCCGCGCGTCGCCGCGTCTTCGTGTTCGACCTCGACGACACGCTTTTCAAGGAGCTGGATTTTCTGCGCTCGGCGTTCCGCGAAATCGCGCGGACGCTCGCGCCCGAGGCGCCGGAAACGCTTTTCGCGGAAATGCTCGACGCGCGTTCCCGCGGCGAAAACGTGTTCGCGCGCCTCTCCGCGCGTTTCGGCGTTCCCGTCGCCGACCTCCTCGCCCGCTACCGCGCGCACGTGCCCGACGTCGCGCTCGCGCCGGACGTCCGCGCGACGCTCGAGACTCTGCGGGAACGCGGCGCGACGCTCTGTCTGCTCACGGACGGGCGTTCGCTCACGCAGCGCAACAAAATCCGCGCGCTCGGGCTCGACGCGTTTTTCGACGACGCGAACGTCGTGATTTCCGAGGAATTCGGTTCGGAAAAGCCCTGCGCGCGCAACTGCGAATTTTTCGCGGAAAAATTTCCGGGCGCGGATTTCTGCTGCGTCGGCGACAATCCCGCGAAGGACTTCGCCGCGCCCAACGCGCTCGGCTGGCGCACGGTCTGTCTGCTCGACGACGGCGGGAACGTCCGCCCGCAGGACTTCGCCGCCGTTCCCGCCGCCTTTCTCCCGCAGCGGAAAATCAAAAC
>JBJEVP010000009.1:0-4391 GCA_051884475.1 Candidatus Spyradosoma sp. | reverse complement strand
GTTTCGAGTTCCGAATTTCGAATGAAGTGCCAGGTGTTTTTGCCTTCGGCAAAAACGAGGTGGGCATTCGGGATTCGGAATTCGCGATTCGCAATTTTCGCCTTGCGGGAACGGCGGATTTTTCGAGAATGAACTGCAACCTGCTTTTTACCGATCAACCGAAGAAAAAAGAGTTTATGAAAAAGACCATGCTTGCCGCCGTTTTCGGCGCCGTCGCCCTGCAGTGCTTCGCCGTGCAGCCCGTTCTCGAAGGTTTCCGCTATGCGGACGAGGCCGCTCCCGCGGGAACGGAATGGGAAAGTCCGCAGGAGCTCGCGCTGAACAAGGAACAGCCGCGCGCGACGTTCTACCCGTTCGCTTCCGTAGCGGACGCGCTGAAGATATTTCCCGACGCGGATTCCAAGTTCTGGAAATCGCTGAACGGGAACTGGAAGTTCAACTGGGTGAAGACGCCCGAGGCGCGCCCCGTCGGGTTTTTCGAGCCGGAGTTCGACGTTTCCGCGTGGGAGGAGATTCCCGTGCCGTCGAACTGGAACGTCGTCGGGCTTTCCCGCAAGGGCAACGGCCACCACAAATACGGCCTGCCGATTTACGTGAATCAGCCCGTCATTTTTGAACACGAGGTCAAGGTCGGCGACTGGAAGAACGGCGTCATGCGCGAGCCGCGCGACAAGCGCCGCACGACTTACGAATACCGCAACGAAGTCGGCTCCTATCGCCGCGAATTCATCGTTCCCGCGGACTGGAACGGCGGGGAGATCTTCCTCAATTTCGACGGCGTGGATTCGTTCTTCTATCTTTGGGTGAACGGGAAATACGTCGGATTCTCGAAAAATTCCCGCGATCCCGCCTGCTTCGACGTGACGAAGTACGTCAGGCCCGGAGAAAAGGCGACGATCGCCGTCGAGGTCTATCGCAACAGCGACGGTTCGTTCCTCGAAGCGCAGGACATGTTCCGCCTGCCGGGGATTTTCCGCACGGTGTCGATGTATTGTCTGCCGAAGACGTTCATCCGCGACGTCTTCGTCAAGGCGGGAGCGGACGGCGTGATGACGGTTTCCGCCGAGCTCGCCAACCGCGGGACGAGGACTCCGAACTTGCTTCAGGGACACAGGATACGCTATTCGCTTTTCGAAAACGCGCTCTACGGGGACGTTCCCGCCGGAGCGTCGCCGGTCGCGACGGCGACAGTTTCCGCCGCCGTTCCCGGCCCGGGCAAGACGGACGATGCCGATCCCGCGCGCATCGAGCTGCCGGACGCGAAGCTTTGGTCGGCGGAGGAGCCGAACTGCTACACGCTCGTCGCCGAGCTGCTTTCGCCCCTCGGCGATCCCTTGCAGGTGCTTTCCGTGCAGACCGGATTCCGCACGGCGGAAATCAAAAACGCCGTCGACGACTTCGGCAAGGACGGACGCTGGTATTTCGTGAACGGAAAGACGGTCAAGCTCAAGGGCGTGAACCGCCACGAGACGCATCCCGAGCGCGGGCACGCGCTGACGCGCGAGGACATGGAGGAGGAAATCCGCCTCATGAAGCGCGCGAACATCAATCACGTGCGCAATTCGCACTATCCGGACGATCCCTACTGGTATTTCCTCTGCAACCGCTGCGGAATCTACCTCGAAGACGAGGCGAACATCGAGTCTCATGAATATTACTACGGCGACGCCTCGCTCTCGCACCCGCCGGAGTGGAAGGCGGCGCACGTCGCCCGCGTCTCGGAAATGGTGCAGCGCAACAAGAATCAGCCGTCGGTCGTCATCTGGTCTCTCGGCAACGAGGCGGGCCCCGGCGTGAACTTCGTGCACGCCTACGACGCGCTGAAGGCGATCGACGTTTCGCGCCCCGTGCAGTACGAACGCAACAACGCGATCGTGGACATGGGTTCGAACCAGTATCCCTCCGTCGGCTGGGTGATCGGTTCCGCGCGCGGCGATCCCGGACGCAAGTATCCGTTCCACATTTCCGAATACGCGCACTCGATGGGCAACGCGATGGGCAATCTCAAGGACTACTGGGACGCCATCGAATCCTCCAACTACGTCATGGGCGGCGCGATCTGGGACTGGGTCGATCAGTCGATCTACAACTGGGACGGCGCGACGGGCAAGCGTTTCCTCGCCTACGGCGGGCAGTTCGGCGAATTTCCGAACGACGGCCAGTTCGTGATGAACGGGCTCATCTTCGGCGACCGCGAGCCCAAGCCGCAGTATTTCGAAGTGAAGAAGGTCTATCAGAACGTCGGCGTGAAGACGGTCGGCGATCCCGCCGCGGGAACGCTTGAGATCTTCAACAAGAATTATTTCACGGATCTCTCCGGATACGACGTCTCGTGGACGCTGACCGAGGACGGAAACGTCGTCGCCCAGGGCACGCTCGACCTCGGCGACGTTCCCGCGCGCACGTCCGCGAGGGTGACGCTGCCGCTCGCGGGAATGAGCTTCCGTCCCGACGCGGAGTATTTCGCGACGATTCAGTTCAAGCTGAAGAAGGACGAGTTCTGGGCGCCGAACGGCTACGTGCAGATGGACGAGCAGGTGCTCATCCGTCCGGCCGGAAAACGCCCGTCGCTTCTCGACGCGTCCAAAAAATGATCACACGATTTCGAAAAGGAAAAAAGTCATGACGAATAAAAATTTCATGTTCTGCGTTTCCGCCCTGTTCGCCGCCGCTCTGGCGCCGTTTTCGGGCTGCGGCGGCGAAAACGACTGCGCCGATTGCTCCTCCTCCGCCGAGTCTTCGGAGAGCGCGGCGTCGGCTCTCGAACTCGTCCGCGACGACGCGGCGGGCACGCTGACGGTCGTCGGAAAGAATTTCTCCGCGAAGTTTTCCGCCGCGACGGGCTCGCTCGACGAGCTGATTTACGACGGGAAAAACGTTGTCGCCGGCGGGAACGGTCCGAAGCTGAACGCGTTCCGCGCGGTCGTCAACAACGACGGCTGGGCCTGCGGGAAATGGTTCGCCAACGGTCTTTTCGACATGCGCCACGAGGCGCTCGGCGCGCCGCACGTCGCGAAGAACGCCGACGGCACGATATCGCTCGCCTTCCGCGTGCGTTCTCAGGGCAGGCGCGCGGGAACGCTGAAGGGCGACCCGATGATTCAGTACGGCAACGCGATCAACGGCGTTCCCGTGGCGATCGAGCTCGGGCGCGAACTCGGCGAGAACGATTTCGCGTTCTCTTCTCAGCAGATCTGGACGGTTTATCCCGACGGATCGGTCGAGCTCGCCTCCAACGTCGTTTCGAACAATCCGAACGCGGATCTTCCGCGGCTCGGCTACACCATGGACGTTCCCGCGGAATTTTCCCGCTTCTCCTATTACGGGCGCGGCCCGCAGGAAAACTACAACGACCGCGAGTCCGGCGCCTTCGTGGGAATTTATTCCTCGAGCGTCGCCGAGCAGTTCGTGAACTACACGAAGCCCCAGGAAATGGGCAACCACGAGGAAGTGCGCTGGTGCGCGCTGACGGACGGGCGGGGCGCGGGCGTCCTCTTCGTCGCCGGAGACGGAGTTTTCTCCGCGCAGGCGCTGCCCGTGAAGGCTCTCGATCTGCTTTTCGCGCCCAATCCCTTCGCGCTCGACGAAAAGATCGCGGGAACGACGGCGACGACGCTCAATCTCGACGCGGGCGTGCGCGGGCTCGGAGGCGCGAGCTGCGGCCCCGACACGGAAAACCGCGACAAGGTCTTCGCGAAGTCCACGGATTTCGGATTCATCATCCGTCCCGTCGCGGCGGGGGCGAACCTGAGCGAGCTGGCTAACGTCTCTCCGTCGGGCGCGGTGCCCATCGCGGTCGTCCGCGACGTCGCCGGCGTCGTTTCCGTCTCGTCGAAGAAGTCGGACGAAAAGATTCTCGTCTCCGTGAACGGCGGCCCCGAAAGCGAATACGTCGGCTCGATCCCGTTCAAGAACGGCGGAACGATCCGCGCGCGCTTCGCTTCCGAGGCGGTCGGACTCGCGACGGAAGCCGAATTTCCGAAAATCGACAAGGTGCGTCTCTCCGTGGCGTTCTGCAGCAGTCAGGAAGGTTCCGATCCCGCGACCAATCTCACGGACAACGACGCGGGAACGATCTGGCACACGGCCTACAGCGTCACCGTCGCGAATTATCCGCATTGGATCGATTTCGACGTCGGCGAGAGCAAGGCGATCAAGGGCATTTCCTATCTGCCGCGCCAGAACGGCGAAAACGGCGACGTGAAGGACTACGAGATCTTCGTCAGCGCCGACGGAAAGACGTGGGGCGAGCCCGTCGCCAAGGGCGCGTTCCCGCGCGACAAGGCGGAGAAGCGCGTGCTTTTCGCCGCTCCCGTGCAGGCGCGCTTCGTGCGTTTCCGCGCGCTTTCCTCGCAGAACGGACAGGACTTCGCGAGCGGCGCCGAGTTCGG
>JBJEVP010000008.1:0-4405 GCA_051884475.1 Candidatus Spyradosoma sp. | reverse complement strand
TTTCTTTCGGAGGGATTTCGCCAAGCGACAGGAATGTCGCTTCCCCAAAAGCGTTTCCGCGAAGCTGAGCTGCGGAAAATTCTCTTAGACCGCCCATGAACGTCTCCGAAAACAACCGCCGCATCGCCAAGAACACGCTCGTGCTCTACGCGCGCATGGCGTTCACGATGTGCCTGGGCGTGTTCACGACGCGCGTTCTGCTGGGCGCGCTCGGCGTCACGGACTACGGGCTCGTGAACGTGCTCGCCGGCGTCGTTTCGATGTTCGGATTCCTTTCGGGGACGATGTCCACGGCGTGTTCCCGCTTCTTCAACTTCGAGCTCGGACGCAAGGACTTCGTCCGGCTGAAGCAGACCTTCAACCTCACGCAGCTGATATACGTCGGTCTCGTCGTCGTGCTGCTTCTGCTTTCGGAGACGGTCGGGCTTTGGTTTTTCGAGAACAAGGTCGTCGTTCCGCCGGAGCGCGCGGACGCGGCGTTCTGGTTTTTCCAGTTTTCCGTCTTCACGTTTCTGCTGAGCACGCTTTCGATTCCGTATTCTTCGCTGATCGTTTCTCACGAAAACATGAAGGCGTTCGCGTGGATCACGATCTTCGAGGCGTCCGCGCGTCTCGGCATCATTTACCTGCTTTCGCTTTCGAGCTTCGACCGGCTCGCGTTCTACGGCGCGCTGATGATGCTGGTCGGCGTCGTGCATTTTTCGCTGAATTGGCTGGTGTGCCGCCGCAGTTACGCGGAATCGCGCACGGGCTTTTTCTGGGAGAAAAAACGCTTCGTCGAGCTCGTCGCCTTCGGAGGCTGGAACCTGTGGGGCGCGATGTCGGGGCTCTTCACCAACGTCTTCATCAACGTTCTTCTGAACAATTACTTCGGTTCCGCCGTGAACGCCGCGCGCGCCGTGGCGCAGCAGGTTTCGGGCGCGGTCACGTCGTTCACGCAGAATTTTCTCACGGCGACGAATCCGCAGATCGTCAAATATTACGCGGCGGGCGAAATCTCGCAGTCGCACCTGCTCACGATGCGCGCCTCGCGCATGGGCTTTTTCCTGCTTTTCTTCATCGCGCTCCCGGCGTGGCTGCTGATGCCGTTCGTCCTCGAACTTTGGCTCGACCCCGTTCCCGCGCACGCGCTCTGGTTCACGCGGCTGATTCTGATCCAGGTGCTCATCGACGCGTTCTCGTATCCGCTGATGACTCAGGCGCAGGCCTCGGGCAAGGTCGCGCTCTATCAGAGCGTCGTCGGCGGCGTGCTTTGGCTGACGCTCCCGATCGCGTGGGTCGCGCTGCGCTTCTTCGCCGCGCCGCCGGAGTCCGTCGCGTGCGTCTCCATCGGGATTTCCTGCGTATGCCTTTGGCTGCGGCTGATTCTGATCCGGCGCTGCGCGAAGCTCTCCGTCCGCGCTTTCGTGAAAAAAACGCTCGTTCCCGCGGGCCTCGCGGCGTGCGCGGCCGCGGTCGTTCCCGCGGCGCTCGCCCGCTTCGTCGTTCCCGCGCCGGGCTGGACGCAGTTTTTCGTCGTCGGCTTCGCGTGCGTGTTCTGCACCGTTCCCGCGATCGCGTTTCTCGGATTCACGCGCGATGAACGCGACTCGATTTTCAGACTCGTGCGTTCACGCCTCGAAAAAAGGAGGCTCCGCCGATGAACACGACGCACCTTCCGGGGAAGCGACATGGTTCCATGCTTCGCGTACTTGTCGCTTCTCGAAAAACTCTTTCGAGGAAATTTCTTTCGGAGGGATTCCGGCAAGCGACTGGAAAGTCGCTTCCCCAAAAGCGTTCCCGCGAACCGCGCGTCTTGGGGGCGAAGACGTCCACGTCTTCGTCGCGGGAACGAAGACAGGAATGTCTTCGCCCCATATTTTTTTTGAAAATCTCATGAAAAAGAAAATCAGACAACTCCTCAAACGCGTTCCCGGCGTGAAAGCCGCTTACCTGCTCGCGTGCCGCCTCGTGCTCGACCGCTGGCGCATGCGGGAAATGTTCGCCTACGACCGCGCGCGCTTCCTGGAATTTTCCCCGCATTCCCGCGAAACCAAGGCGGGCGCGCTCGCCTCGATCGTCATGACCTATCACATCGTCGAAAAAGGGCTGACGATGCCGGACATGCGTCTCGGGTTCGGACGCGAAATGCTGCTCGGACTCGTCGCCGCGCTCAACGATTTCGCCGACCGCTACGGCGCGGACGAAGCGCAGTTCCGCGCCGCCGTCGCCGTCGTCGCCGAATACCGCAAGGTGCACGCGGACGCGGGATTCGCGCTCGACGAAGAACGCGTCCGCGCGATCGATTCTCTGCTCGCGCGCGTTCCCGTCGAACCCTCGCGCCAGATTGAGATGACGCGGGAACGCTACTTCGCCGACCTCGACGCGCCGTTCGAGACGTTTTCCGCTTCGCGCCATTCCGTGCGTCATTTCGCGGGAACGGTCTCGCTCGAACAGATCCGCGCCGCCGTCGCGCTCGCGAATAACGCGCCCTCTGCGTGCAATCGCCAGTACGTGCGCGTGCACTGCGTGAGCGACCATGAAAAAATCCGCGAATGTCTCGCGTTGCAGAACGGCAACCGCGGGTTCGGTCATCTCGCGGACAAGCTGCTGATTCTCACCGCCGACCTGCGCGCCGTGTGGGGCACGGAGCGCAACGACCTCTTCACGAACGCCGGGATTTATCTGATGAATCTCTGCTACGCGCTGCACAAGAACCGCGTCGCGCACTGCATGCTGAACTGGTCGGTCCCGCCGAAGACGGACCGCGCGCTCCGCCGGCTTTTAAATACCCCCCCCGATTTCCGCATAGCCGTTTAGAAGATTCCGAAACCGTCGTCGTATTCATCGCCTGCGGCGGCGTTCCCGAGAAGTTCAGGCTGGCGTCTTCGCCGCGAAAATCCGTCGAGGAAACGCTTGTGCTTCACTGACTGAAACCCGCGCTTTCGCGGGAACGGGACGTCGCTCCGAGGCGCAACCCGTTCCCGCGAAATGATTGTTCTCCAACGAAAAGAAGATTGCTGCGGCTGCCATGCCTGCGAAACCGTCTGCCCGAAAAACTGCATCGCGATGCGCGAGGATTCCGAGGGATTTCTCTACCCGGAAACCGACGCGTCGCTGTGCGTCGACTGCGGGCTCTGCGAAAAAGTCTGCCCCGTCGTCAACCGAGGGCGCGCGTTCGCGTTTCCTGTTCTCAAGGACCCGGCGGTCTTCGCCGCGCGCTGCGCGAGCGACGGGCTGCGCCTCGCTTCCGCGTCGGGAGGCGCGTTCACGGTGATCGCCGAGCGCGTGATAAGGAACGGCGGCGTCGTGTTCGGCGCGCGCTGGAACTCGGATTTCACCGAGGTCGTGCACGACTTCACGGAAACGCTCGAAGGGCTCGCGGCGTTTCGCGGGAGCAAGTATCTGCAGTCGCGCGTCGGCGGCGCGTTCCGCAAGGCGCGCGAATTTCTGCGCGCCGGACGCGAAGTGATGTTCACGGGAACGCCGTGTCAGATCGCGGGGCTGCGGCGCGCGCTGCGCGCGGATTTTCCGAACCTGCTCGCCGTGGACATCGCGTGCCACAGCGCGCCGTCGCCGAAGGTCTGGCGCGCGTTTTTCGAGACCCTGCGGGAACGGGAAAAGCTCGGCGCGGTCGCGGACGTATGCTTCCGCAAAAAAGTTTTCGACGCGAAGCGCGGCGTGTGGAACTGCGCCATGCTTTCGGTCGAGGACGCCTCGGGCGGGGAATTTCTCGCGCCGCTTTACGCGACGCCTTTCGGCAAGGGCTTCGGCTCGGGACTGTTTTCGCGTCCGTCCTGCCACGAGTGCCCGGCGAAGGACCGCACGAGCGGAAGCGACCTCACGCTCGGCGATTTTTGGGGCGCGGAAAAATATTTTCCGGATCTGAAGACGGGCGAAGGGCTCTCCGTCGTCGTGTGCGGCACGGCGCGCGGGCGCGCGGCGTTCGAAGCGGCGAAATCCGGCTTCGGCGTGCTGCGCGAAGCGACCTGGGCGCAGGCCGTTCCCGCGAACGGCGGACTGAAGAACGAAACGCTGCGGCACCCGAAACGGGCGGAATTCTTCGCGGCGTTCGCGCGGGCGGGAACGCCGGGCGAGGCGGCGCGCCTCGTCGCGAAATTCACGCGGACGCCGTTCCCGCGCCGCGTCCGCGCTTTCGCGTTCCGCTGCGCGCGCTTCATTCTCGCCCGCACGGGAACGCTCGCCCTCGCGAAAAAACTTCTGCGCGGAGGAACCCGAGAATGAACGCGCGCCCGAAAAAATCTTTCCTTCCGGGGAAGCGACTTTCCAGTCGCTTTTCGGAAACCTTTTTCAAGGAAATTTCCTTTGGAGAGATTTCGACAAGCGACAGGAATGTCGCTTCCCCGAAAGTCCCGCACTCTTTTTTGATGAAATGAAAATCGGCATACTCACGTTCCATTGCGCG
>JBJEVP010000007.1:0-4426 GCA_051884475.1 Candidatus Spyradosoma sp. | reverse complement strand
CCCGCGCGGTTCAGGCGCGGAGATGCGCGATGACGGCGTCCGCGAACTCCGAGCATTTCAGCGAAGTCGAGCCGGGAATCATTTCCGCGAGGTCGAACGTCACCGTCTTCGCGGAAATCGCGCCCGAGACGCCCTTCACGACCAGGTCCGCCGCTTCGTTCCAGCCGAGGTGGCGGAACATCATCTCCGCGGAAAGCAGCAGCGAGGACGGGTTCGCCTTGTCGAGCCCGGCGAGCTTCGGCGCCGTGCCGTGCGTCGCCTCGAAGATCGCGTGCCCCGTCTTCGTGTTGATGTTCCCGCCGGGAGCGATGCCGATGCCGCCGACCTGCGCCGCGAGCGCGTCGGAGACGTAGTCGCCGTTCAGGTTCAGCGTCGCGACGACGTCGAAGTCCGCCGGGTGGAGCAGAATTTCCTGCAGAAACGCGTCGCAGATGCAGTCCTTGATCACGAGCCCCGCGCCGGGGCGCCCCTCGGGAACGCGCAGCCAAGGGCCGTCGCCGATCGGCTCCGCGCCGAACTCCTCGCGCGCGACGGCGTAGCCCCAGTCGCGGAACGCGCCTTCGGTGAACTTCATGATGTTGCCCTTGTGGACAAGCGTCACGGACTTGCGCCCCTGCGCGACGGCGTATTCGAGCGCGGCGCGCACGAGCCGCTGCGTTCCCACCTTGGAGACGGGCTTCACGCCGAAGCCGATTTCGTCGGGCGTCTCCGCGCCAAAGCGGATTTTTTTGAAGTCGTCGGGAAATTCCGTCCGGAGAAATTCGATCATGCGCAGCGCCTTGGGCGATCCCGCCGTCCAGTCGATGCCCGCGTAAATGTCCTCCGTGTTTTCGCGGAAGACGACCATGTCCACCTTCGACGGGTCCTTCACGGGCGTCTCGATGCCGCGGAAATGCTTCACCGGGCGCAGGCAGACGAAGAGGTCGAGCGTCTGGCGCAGCGTGACGTTGAGCGAGCGCACGCCCTTGCCGACGGGCGTCGTGAGCGGTCCCTTGATGCCGACGAGGTATTCGCGGAACGCCGCGAGCGTGTCGTCCGGCAGCCAGGTGCCGAGTTTTTTGAACGCGTTTTCGCCGGCGAAGACTTCGCGCCAGGCGATTTTCCGCGTTCCCGCGTAGGCCTTTTCGACGGCGGCGTCGAGCACGCGCACGGCGGCGGCCCAGATGTCGGGCCCGCTCCCGTCGCCGCGGATGAACGGGATGATCGGCTCGGCGGGAACGTTCAGCGTCCCGTCCGCGTTGACTGAAATTTTCTCGGGTGTCATATCGCCGAAAACGAATAACGCGCCGCGCCGCTTTTGCCAAAACAAAACTTCCCGCGGGACACGCCGTCCGCCGCGCGCCTCCTCCTCGAAAAGTAAGAAAATCTTATCTCTCCGCTTGACATTCTCGCGGAGCGCATTACAGTGCGGACTCGTAAAAAAAAACGCGAACAGAGAAAAGGAAACGCCATGCCGATGATCACAGCCATGTCCACGCGCGGACAAATCGTCCTCCCGAAGCGCATCAGAACCGAGCTCAATCTGAGCTCCGGCACGCAGTTCGTCGTGTTCTCCGACAAAAACGGAATCCTGCTGCGGCCCATCGCCGAGCCCGACACGGCGGAGTTCGAGTCGCTCCTCCGCAAAGCGCGCAAATGGGCGAAAACCGCGGGAATGAAGAAATCCGACATCGCCGCCGCGATTTCCGCGGTCAGGAAAAAATCCTGATGCGCGTCGTCATCGACACCAACGTGCTCGTCTCCGCGATTTTTTTCGGAGGCGCGCCTGAGAAGCTGATGCGCATGGCGCTACAGCGCCGGATCGTCGCCGTAGCGACGAAGGAAATTCTCGACGAATACCAGGCGACCATAGATCAGCTGCTGAAAAAATACGGCGGCGACGCTCTGGAGTTTTCCGCAACGCCCCTCTTCGGGAAAATGGACGTCATCTCCTCGGGCGGGAACGTCCGCGTCTGCCGGGATCCCGACGACGACAAATTCCTCGCCTGCGCGGCTGACGGGACCTGCGAATGCATCGTCAGCGGAGACAAGGATCTCCTTTCGCTCAAAAATTACGGAGACATAAAAATCGTGACCGTCGCGGAATTTTTGCGGACGGTATCGGGCAATGCGACCGAATGACGGAAAAAAAATCGCCTTCGATACGTCGTGAAAACGGCGTCGAAGGCGATTTCGGGAGAAAATTGGTCGGGCTGAGAGGATTCGAACCTCCGACCCTTTGCACCCCATGCAAATGCGCTAGCCAGACTGCGCTACAGCCCGAAATGTGAGCGGGGATTTTCGCGCGCGGCCCTCCGTTTGTCAATCCGATTTTCCCGACCGCGGCGGCAGAAGCGAACGCGCGTTCCCGCGCTTCTTCGCGGCGAGCCTGCGCAGCAGCGCCGGACGCAACGGCCGCGCGACGATGTAGCCCGGGCAGCTCTTTTTCCCGCAGCGGCAGGGATGCTCGAAAAATCCGACGAGCCCGAATCCGTAGTCGAACGAAAGCTCCTCTCCGGGCTCGACGTCGCGCAGGGCGCGTATCTCCAGCCGCCGTTCCCGCGGGTTCCATACGGCCTCGCAGTTTTCCTCGCAGGAGTGATTGATGAAGCGCGCGGGATTGTCCTCCGCCGTATCCGTGGCGTCGATGCGGAGCTCCTCGTCGATCTCGAAGACGTAGATCGGCGCCCTCGGGTCTTCGCGGGAACGCGCCTCCGCGCGCCGCTCCGCCTCTTCGGCGGAAATCAGTTCGCCGCGATACTCGCACACGAGCGTTCCCGCGGGAATTTTTTCCGCCGCGAAGACGCCGTTCCCGTGCACGGGAGAACGGCGCACTTCGATTTTCGGGAAACGGACGTTCACGCGGTGCGCCCCGAAAGCTCGGCGAGGTCGCGCAGCGTTCCCGCGTGATCTCGGAACGCCGCGTCGAACTGCGCCTCGCTCATGCGCCAGCGCCAGTTCTTCTGCGAGGTGCCGGGCTCGTTGAAGCGCGCCTCCGCGCCGAGTCCGAGCACGTCCTGCATCGCGACGACGGCGATCTTCGCGTGCGACTTGAACGCGGCGTTGACGAGCGCCCAGTGCGGCGCCTTGCCGTCCGTCCACAGATAGCGGCGGAAATGGTCGCGCGCGTGCTCGCTCGTCGATTCGTACCAGCCGCGGCAGGTGTTGTTGTCGTGCGTGCCGGGATAGACGACGGTGTTCGCGCCGATGTTGTGCGGCAGGTAGAAGTTGGACGCGTCGCCGCCGAAGGCGAACTGCAGCACCGCCATTCCGGGCAGACCCGTGTCCGCGAGCAGCCGGCGCACGCCGTCGTTCATGTCGCCCAAATCCTCGGCGATGAGCTTCACGTCGCCGAGCGTGTTCCGTATCGTCTTGAAAAAGTCCAGCCCGGGGCCGAGCGCCCAATGGCCCGTCTTCGCCGTCGGCGAATCGGCGGGAATCCGCCAGTAGTCGTAAAAGCCTCGGAAGTGGTCGAGCCGCACGACGTCGTAAAGCTCGAAATTCGCGTGCAGCCGGCGCAGCCACCAGCCGTACCGCGTGCGCGCGAGCGCGTTCCAGTCGTAAAGCGGATTGCCCCACAGCTGCCCGTCCGCCGAAAAATAATCCGGCGGCACGCCCGCGACGAATTTCGGTGCGCCCGTCTTGGGATCGAGCTGGAAGATTTCCGGATTCTGCCACACGTCCGCGCTGTCGAGCGCGACGAAGATCGGCGCGTCCCCGACGATGTGCACGCCGTGCTCGAACGCGTATTTGCGCAGCTCCCGCCACTGCGAGAAGAAGAGAAACTGCGCCGTCTCGAACATCGCGGCGTCGTCGCGCACTTCCGCCGGCCATTCCTTCCGCCGCGCGGCGGCGAACTTGCGCGCTTCGGGCGGCCATTCATACCACGGCTTGCCCTTGAAGTGATTCTTCAGCGCGGAATACAGCGCGTAGCCGACGAGCCACTCCCTGTTCTTCTCGCGGAACTCCGCGAAATCGCCGAACTTCGCCAACGCGCGCGGATTTTTCTTCACGTTCCCGTAGAGCTTCCTCAGCGTCGGGAAAAAGGCGCCCCACAGCGCGCCGTAGTCGGTGAACTCGCGCGGGAGCGCGCGCAGCGCCGCCAGATCCTCCGACGCCAGCAGCCCCGCCTCGACGACCTTTTCGAAATCGATCAGATACGGATTGCCCGCGAACGACGAAAAACACTGATACGGCGAATCGCCGAAACCCGTCGGCCCCAGCGGACAGACCTGCCAAAGCCCCAGTCGACATTCCGCGAGAAAATCCACGAACCGAAACGCGCTCCTGCCGAGCGTGCCGATGCCCTGTTCCGACGGAAGCGCCGTCGGATGAAGCAGAATTCCGCCCGCGCGTTTCTCAAGCCAATTAAAAAGAGGTGCCATCGCGGGAAATTTCACCAACTCCGCCGTTCCCGCGCAACACCAAAGCGGGAACGGGACGGATG
>JBJEVP010000006.1:0-4455 GCA_051884475.1 Candidatus Spyradosoma sp. | reverse complement strand
CTTCCGAAGAAACTTTCTTTTCGGAAAATTCGCGAAGCGACAAGAATGTCGTTCCCGCGGGAACGCCCGTCCGCGTCGTTTCCGGCGAGGCGAATCTTTTCCTGATACGCCGCGAGGCGGACGGCGTCGAAGGCGAACGCGCCTTCGTCGCGACGCTCGCGCCGGGCGACGCCTTCTTCCCCGAAGCGCCGCTGAATTTCGCGCCCGAAAACGCGCCCGCGGAAACGTGGGCGCTCGGACTCGTTCCCGCCGCCGCGGACGCGCTCGCGACCGAGCCGCTCGGCGCCGAATCTCCCGAAGAACTCGCCGCCGCCCGCGACGCCTGGCGCGGACGCGTGCGCGCCGGATGCGGGCTCGCCGCGCGCGGGCTGCCCGCCGACGCGGACGTTCCCGCCCTGCTCGCCGCGCTGCTGCGTTTCCGCGGGAACGCGCGCGAGGCGCGGCGCATCCGCGACGCGCAGAACCGCGGCCTGACCGAGCTCGCGCTCGAACGCAAGCTCGAAGCGCTCGGCGCGACCGCCGGAATTTCCCTGCAGGAAGACGCCGCGCGGGAACGCCCGTCCGACGCGGTCGATCCGCTCCTGCCCGCCCTGCGCGAAATCGCCGAGCGCTACAATCTCGACGCCTCGCACGCCGAGGCGATTCTCGAGGAAAGCGCGGGAAAGCCGATCCGCCGCCGCCTCGCCGAGTTCGCCGATTCCGCAGGCTGGCGCATGCGCGAAATCGCGCTCGCGGAGGATTTCCGCGACGTCTCCGCGCTCCCGCTGCTCGCGTTCCGCAAGGACGGCGCGCCGCTCGTGCTCTTTCTCGACGCCGAGGCGAGCGCCTACAAGGATCCCGCGAAGGGCGGGAAGAAACGCCCGCTCACGCGCGCGGTCGCCGAATCGCTCGACGGGAGCGCGTTCTGCTTCTACGAACCGTTCCCGCGCGACGGACGCACGCGCGCCGGGCTGCTGCGCTTCCTGCTGCGGCGTTCCCGCCCCGTGGTCGCGACGATCGTCGCCGCCGGGCTCTTTTCCGGGCTGGTCGGGCTCGTCGTGCCGATCGCGACGCAGTACGTGACGGCGGAGATCATTCCCGCGGGCGACCTGCCGGAGCTCGCGCAGCTGACGGCGCTGCTCGTCGTGCTCACGGCGTGCCGCGTCGGCGTCGGCGTCGTGCCCTCGCTCGTCACGATGCTCTTCAGCGCGCAGCAGTTCGAGCGCTTCCAGGCGGCGACCTACGACCACATTCTGCGCATTCCCGTGAACGCGTTCCGCCGCGCCGATTCCGGCGACATGACGCAGCGCGTGCTCGGCGCGACGCAGGTGCTGAACGCCGTGTTCGGCGTGATCTCGCAGCAGTTCGTCAGCTCGCTTTTCTCGATCGTGAGCCTCGCGATGATGTGCTGGTACAGCTGGAAGCTCGCGCTCGCGGGCGCGGCGATGGCGCTGCTCTACGCGTTCGTGTTCTTCCGGCTCTCGCGGCGCAATCTCGTGCCGCTCGCCGAGCACGCCGCCGCCGCGGGAAGAATGAACGGCCTGCTCAAGCAGTTCTTCGACGGCATCGGAAAAATCCGCTCCGCGGGCGCCGAACGCCGCGTGCTCTCGCGCTTCACGGACGATTTCGGCGAGATGACGCGCCGCCAGTACGCGATCTCGCGCAACGGCTCCTGGCAGAAGCTCGCCGCCGCGACGTTCCCGATGCTCGTCTCCGTCGCGTTCTACGCGCTCGCGGGCGGCTTCCTCGACGAGACGCTTTCCCTGCCCGTGTTCCTCGCCTTCATGGCGGCGTTTCAGACGTTCCAGACCGGGCTCATGGGATTTTCCACGGGCTTCTGGACGCTGCTCGCCGTCAAGCCCGAGATCGACCGCATCATGCCCATTCTCGAAACCGATCCCGAAGACGACGCCAAGCGGCAGAAGCCGGGAACGCTCACGGGCAAGGTCGAAGTCTCGCACGTGAATTTCCGCTATTCGCCGGAATCCGCGCTCGTGCTGCGCGACGTGTCGTTCCGCGCGGAGCCGGGCGAGTTCGTCGCGATCGTCGGCCCCTCCGGCGCGGGAAAAAGCTCGCTCGTGCGCCTGCTGCTCGGCTTCGAGACGCCCGAGACCGGCGCCGTCTATTATTCCGACAAGGACCTCGCGCGGCTCGACCTCGGCGCCGTGCGGCGGCAGATGGGCGTCATTCTGCAGAACAACCGCATCCTGCCCGCGTCGATTCTCGAAAACGTCGTCACGGGAACGGACTGCTCGACCGCGGACGCGTGGCGCGCGCTCGAGCTCGCCGCGTTCCGCCGCGAAGTCGAGGAAATGCCGATGGGCATTCACACGATGGTGACGCCCGAGACGATTTCCGGCGGGCAGCAGCAGCGCATTCTCATCGCGCGCGCGCTCGTCGGCGCTCCGCCCGTCGTCGTCATGGACGAATCGACGAGCGCGCTCGACAACGTCTCGCAGGAAATCGTGAAGTCGAACATGGAAAAGCTGCGCATGACGCGCATCGTCATCGCGCACCGGCTTTCCACCATCGTCAACGCCGACCGCATCTACGTGCTCGACAAGGGACGCGTCGTGCAGGTCGGCGCCTACCGCGAACTCGCCGCCCGCGAAGGCGTCTTCCGCCGCCTCGTCGAGCGCCAGATAGCTTGAGAAGAAAGCGGCAGGTTTCCGGCGACAAGCGACAAGAGCAATGAATAAGGAACAATCGACGATGAACGACGCGGCGACGAAGACAGTTTCAAAATCCTTTCGGCGAAGCCGAGCGCAAGGCGTCGTCCATCATTCACCGTTCGCCGGTCACCGCCTTTGTCGCTTGTCCGACTCCCTTTCCCCCTTCCCTCCTTCACCTTACGCCTTTTTATGAAAAATTCCTTCATCGCGCTTTTCGCCTGCACCACGTTGTTCTTCCTGCTCAACGCGCTCGGGCTCTTCGAATTCCGCTCGTTCATCGACCGCAACCACCGCGCGCGCTTCGTGAGGGAACGCGTCGAGGGCGTCCGCGCCGCGCCCGACGTCGTCCGCATCGCGTTCGCCTACGACGCCTCCGACATTCCCACGCGCGAGGCCGCCGAGGGCGTCATGCTCGCCGCCGAGCTCCGCAACGCCGAGCGCGGGAACGGCGAGCCGCGCATCGAGCTCATCGTCCGCGACGACGCCTCGACGCTCCCGAAATTCGCCTCCGCGATCCAGGATTTCTGCGACGACGCGTCCGTCGCCGCCGTCATCGGGCCCTTCGTCTCCGGGCAGATTCCCGCGGCGCGCGCGCTCACGCAGTTTCACGGCATGCCGCTCGTCTCGCCGATCACCGTCCGCTCGGAAAAACTCCCGCCGCTCGACGCGGACAACTTCGTCACCTTCTTCCCGCGGCTCGAACAGTGGACCGCCGCGATGCTCGACCGCATGGAGGCGACCGGCCACAAGAACGTCGTCCTCATCAGCCCCGAGCCCGGCACGTACGGCGACATCTTCAGCACGGCGCTCGAGCGCGAAATCCGCCTGCGCGGCGGCCAGCTCTTCCGCCTGAACTACCAGGTGCCCTTCCGCCGCAAAAAAATCTCGCAGACCATCGGCAACTACATCGGCGGAAAATTCGCCGACACGGTCTTCTTCGGCGGCACCTACAACGATTTTCCCGAGCTCGAAGCGCTCCTCGAAGAGCGCGGAATCGACCTGCCGATCTACGGCTCCGACGCGCTTTTCGTGCCGCAGATCTTCGCCGCGAAAAAACGCAATCCGCTCTTCCTGCCCGAAGCCGAAATCACCCCCAGCCGCGAGGATTTCCGCGAACTCTTCGAAAAACGCTACGGGAACGCCCCGAGCTACCAGGCCGTGCTCGGCGCGGAAACGCTTTTCGCGCTCGCCGACGCGCTCGTCGTTCCCGCCGACTACGAGCCCGACGCGCTCGTCGAAACGCTCAAGACCGCCTCGGACGAGCTCCAGAAGCGCGTCCGCATCCGCATCGTGGAGCTCCACGGGAGCAGTCAGCGAACAACTGGTAGTGAATAATGAATAACGCCTTGCGCTCGACTGCGCCGAAAGGATTTTAAGTCAGCCTTCCTCACCGCGTCATTCATTGTTCATTATTAATTATTAGTTATTCCAAAACGTTCCTCCGCAAAAAAATTTTAAGATTTTCCCCGCTCATCCGTTATCATAGACAGAAAAGCCCGAAGCATTTATGAAAAACGAAGAAAATTACGACGAAGAAGCCGAACTCGCGGGAATCGACCCGCGCGAGCTCGAGGCGCTCAAGTCCGGCGAATACAATTTCGTGGACAAACTGATGAAGGCCGCGTTCTCGGAAACGGGCCGAATCCCGTCGCTCGACGAAATCATCAAGCGCGCGAGACGGCGCGAAGAGGCGCGGAAACGCGGCGAACCCTGCGACTGCGAAAACCTTTTCGAGTTCGACTTCGAGGAGCTGACCGAGGACTCCCTCGACGCCCTTTCCGCCGCCGGCGAAAAATCCCCCGAC
>JBJEVP010000005.1:0-4466 GCA_051884475.1 Candidatus Spyradosoma sp. | reverse complement strand
CGCCGCGCGTTCGGCGATTTCGAGGAGTTTTTTCAGTTCCGGGATGGTTTCCATGCGCGGAAATCTACCACCCTTGCCGCTCCGAAGCAAAACCGATTCGCGGGAACGCCCGCGCGTTTTCTTCAGAAGCCGACCACGAAAATGCGGAAGACGCCGCGTCTGCGCACGTGAAGGCGCAGAATTTCCGCGGTCTCCGCGGCGATTTTCGCGTCCAGTTCCGCGTCTCCGCAGGAGCGGACGGTGAAGACCCGCGGCTTTCCCGTGGGAAAGGCGACGTCGCAGAAATATTCCGCCGGAGCGAAGAGCGTCTGCCCGTCGTCGTCGCTTCCGTCGACGGACGAGAGTCTTCCCGCGTAAACGGTTCTCCCGGTGGCGGCGTCGGTGATGCTCAGGCGTGCGCAGTGCTTTTTTTCTTCCGCCGCGCTCTTTTTTCCGCCCCAGGTCCCGGAGGCGAATCCGCGGGCGATTCCCCACGAATCCGCGCCGAAGGCGGAGCCGGCGGGCGGCGGAATCTGCTCGTTGCGGAGCGGAAGGGAGAGTTCGGCGCTGTTGAGGTCGAGTGAAAGCAGTTCGCCGAACGGCAGAAAGGATTTTTCCTGCAGGCTAAGCGCGTCCGGAGAAATCTCCGCTCCGAAATTCCGGCGAGTCGGCAGGAAAAGCGGCTCGGAATCCTGATAAATCGCCGCTTCCGTGCTGCCTTCGGTGAAGTTCACGGACGAGACCCTCGAAATCTCCTTTTCGGAAAAGCTCAGCGAAAATCCCGGCGAATAGATGACGAACGCGAGCACGCCGAAAAGCACGACGCAGACCAGCGCGGCCTTGGTCAGCGCGGGCAGCTCGTTGCGGAAAAAGCGGTATATCGGGAAGGCCGAAAACTTCACTCCGCAAGGTTCTTCCATATTCGGAAATTTGTCGATTGAAAAAACTCGGCGTTCCCGCGAAAATTTCCGCATGAACTGCGGCCTGCATCTCGTTTCCGCCCACTCCGTCGTCGCTCTCGCGGAAAATCTCGCCGCGAGAATCTCGGAGCGCCCGGATCCGTTTTCCCCGGAAACGGTGCTCGTGATGAATTTCGCGCAGCGCGTATGGCTCAGGCGCTTCCTCGCGGAAAGGCTCGGCGTCTGCGCCAACGTCGAATTTCTCTCTCCCGAAGCCTTTCTCGAGCGCCTCGTCCGCCGGAGAGGGAAAACGCTCTTCGAACGCGGCGCCTTCGCGTGGCGGCTCTACGAAAAGCTGAAGGAACTTCACGCGCCGGGCGCGGGAACGCCCGCCGCGCTGAAATTCGGCCTGGACGGAAAGCCCGACGAGGAGATTTTCCGCCGCGCCGCGGAACTGGGCGATCTGTTCTGGCGCTACCAGAGCTTCCGCCCCGAAATGATGCGCGACTGGACCCGCGACGCGCCCGAGCCGAAAAACGCCGACGCCGATTTTCTCGCCGAATACCGGCGGCAGAAAAATCTCTGGCGCGCGCTCGATTTCGGCGGAGAGACGCCTCCCGCCCTCGCCTGGCTCGAACTGCTCGAAAACCCCGAACCCGTCGCGGGAACGCCCGCGCGCGTCTTCGCGTTTGCGCCGTCCGCGCTCCCGCGTCTCCATTTCGAGCTGCTCGAAAAACTCTCCCGAAACGCCGAAGTGTTTCTCCACTATCACAATCTCTCCGCCTTTCTTTGGACGGAGCGGCGGGAAAAGAAGAAAGTCCTGCGGGAACGCCTGCGCGCGAAGGCGAATCCCGCGGCTCTCTTTCCCGGCGACGACGAGGGCAACGAACTTCTCGCCGCCTGGGGCAAGGCCGCGAAGCCGCTCGCCGAGCGGCTCGTCGATTCCGGACTCCTCGACCACGAGTCCAATCTCGACGCTCCCCCGGAGCGCGATTCGCTCCTGCACGCGCTGCAGCGCGCGATTCGGGACGACGTCTCCGCGCGGGAACGCTTTCTTCCGGCGGCGGGCGACGTTTCGCTGAAGATCTCCGCCGCGCCCGACCCGCTCCGCGAAATGGAAATCCTGCGCGACGAGCTGACCGCGCGCTTCGCCGCCGACGCGACGCTGCGCCCGCGCGACGTGCTCGTCACGATTGCCGATCTCGACGCCTACGCACCGTTCGTCCGCGCCGCGTTCGAGGGCTCAGGAATTCCCTTCTCCGTGGCGGACCGCGCGGGAACGGAGCTTTTTCCCTGCGCCGCGGCGTTTCTGGCGATCCTGCGCGTCGCGCGCGGAGAAATGCGGCTCGACGAAGTGCTCTCCCTGCTCGATTTCGAATGCGTGCGCGCCGGGCTCGCCCTCGACGAGGAGGAGGTCCGCGCGCTGGGGCGCGCCTTCTCCGACGCGGGCGTGCGCTGGGGCGCGGACGAAAGATTCCGCCGGGAACGCATTTTCGGCGCCGCGCCGAAAATCGCCGAAGAGATGTCCGAGGCGGCCGACACGCTCGCCGACAACAATTCGTGGGCGTTCGGGCTGCGCCGTCTCGCGCTCGGTTATCTCTTCGGCGCGGAGGAGGAGAAGGAGATACTCCCGCTCGGACCGCTGAACGCGCTGCCTTTCCCCGCGCTGAGAGAAGAGGCTCCGCTCGCGCTCGGAAAATTTTCCCGCCTTCTCCGCGTTCTCGAAGAAATCGGGAAAAACCATTCCTCCGGAGCGTTCCGGAGCGTTCCCGAATGGTGCGCCTTCCTTTCGGAAATCCTCGTGGAAGAACTCTTCGCCGGAAAGAAAAGCGGAGGCGACGTGCTCCGCTCCGCGCTCGCGGAACTTTCCGAATCGGCGAAGAACGCGGGTCCCCGCGTTCCCGAATGCTCCTTCGAGACGCTCTGCGCGGCGCTCGAAGGCCGCGACTGGAGCTCCTCGCGCGGCGCGGGAGGAATGCTGCGCGGGAAGGTGACGTTCTGCCGAATGCAGCCCATGCGCAACATTCCCGCCCGCGTCGTCGCCGTGTGCGGACTCGGCAACGGCGCGTTCCCGCGCGATTCCGCGAAAAACGCCGGCGACCTGCTCGCGTTCCCGCCGGGAAATTTTCCCGCGGGAACGGCGGGCTGGGACCGCAGCTCGCGCGACGACGACTGCCTGCTCTTTCTCGAAACGCTCCTCGCGGCGAAGGACGCGCTTCTGCTCTCCTACGTCTGCCGCGACGCCGCGGACGGACAGGCGCTCCCGCCCTGCGTTCCCCTTTCCAAGCTCCGAGACTTCCTCGGAGAACTCACCGGAGGAATCTCGCCCGACGTTCCCGGCTCGGACGCCGTCGGCGCGCCGAGCTTCGAGACGCTGCATCGCCTGCACGGTTTTTCTCCCGAGTATTTTTCTCCGGAGGAATCGAAGCTCTTTTCTTTCAGCCGCGCCGATTATCTCACCGCGCGGGCCGCCCGGAGCACGGACGCCGTTCCCGCCGCCGCTTCTCCCCGAAGAACTTTTCCGTTCGAGATTCCGGAGACGCTCTCCGCGCGGGAACTCGCGGACTTCTTCAAGTCGCCCGCGAAATTTCTTTGTTCCCGCGCGCTCGGAATCGCCGACGGATTTTCCGCCGGACGCCCCGAATCGGACGACCCTCTGAAATTCAATTCTCCGCTCGACGTCTGCCGCATGCACTCGTTTTTCCTTGAACGCGAACTCGACGCCGCGCGTCCGAAAGGCGGCCTGAGCGAGGCGACGAGACGTTTCCGCGCGCGAGAGCTTTCCGCCGGGCGCGCGCCCGCGCTGGCGAGCGAAATCGAATACGACGAAGCGTTCGGCAAAAAAATCAACGACGCGGAAAGCGCGGGCGAGATTCTGCCCGGACTCTCCGGAGCCGTCGGCGCGGAGGAGCTTCCCGCGCCTTCGGAATTCGACTGCGGGAACGGCGTGAGAATCCGGATTCTCCCCGATTTCTCGGCTCTTCGCCGCGACGCGGAAGGCGGGCTTTTCCTGCCGCTCTACGGCAAGAAGACGTTCGACTGGCGGGTCGCCGTGGAGACGTTCGTCGCCGCGGCGATGCTCGAAGCGTCGTTCCCGCGGGCGAAGTTCCGCGTCGCCTATTTTGTTCCGGATTCGAAAAGTCCGAAGCTCGTCACGGAGGAATCGTTCGCCCGCGCGGAGACGTCCGCCGCGGATCTCGTCGGATTTTTCGCGCGCGCGGCGCGGACCCCGCCGCTGCTTTTCGAGAATATTCCGATTTCGGGAGAGACGATGTCCGAAACGCGTTTCCTTGCCGATGTGCGGGAAGCGTGGACGACCCGAAGCCGCGACGCGCGGGAGGTTTTCGTCTTCGGAGAAAACGCCATCGAAACGCACGGCGACGATTTGCTCAAGGTCGTCTATCCCTTCGTCTGCAGAATCTGCTCCGCCTTCGAGAAGGAAAAATGAGTTCCCGCCGTTTCCGCGGCGGCGCAAAAAAGCGTTCCCGCGAAGAGAATCGCGGGGACGCTTTTTTCGTTCTGCGGGAACGGGTTCAGAGCGAGGCGACGAGCGCGTTCATCGCGTCCATCTGCTCCTCGATGCATTCG
>JBJEVP010000004.1:0-17480 GCA_051884475.1 Candidatus Spyradosoma sp. | reverse complement strand
CAATTCAAAGGAATACAGGGCGGAAGCCCGTCCTCCTTCAACTTCGCGGTTTCCTCTGCGTTCTTTGCGTTGAAAGAAAATGAGGAGAGCTGAGGGGTGAGAGATGAGAGGAACAAATCCTTTGAGGGGAAATAGTCGCGCGATGGGAATAGGGTAATGGATAGTGGATAACGGATAGTGAATAATTGAGTGTTCAAAGTTTTTGCTTAGGCAAAAACCTAAGTGAGAACTATTCGTTATTCATTATCCGTTATTCGCTGAGGAATCTGTTTTCATCCGTTCCATCCGTGTTTCAAAAACCTCGGTGAGAATTATCCGTCATCCGCTATCCGTCATCCATTGTCCCTCTCATCTCTCACCTATCATCCCTCCTCTTTTTTTCTTCCTTCTTTCTCTTCTGTTCCTTCCCGGTTCAAACTTGCTTTCTTTAACTTTCTTTGACTTCGCGGTTTTCTCCGCGCTGAAAAAAAAAGCGTTCCCGCGAAATTCACGGGAACGCTTTTTTTTCGTGAAGGAGCCGAGTTCAGGCGGCGGGCTGCTCCGCGGGAGCGGGAGCCGCTTCTTCGGCGGCGGGAGCGGCGGGGGCCTCTTCCGCGTCGGTCTTCTTGGACTTGGGCGCCTTCTTGGCGGGCTTGGCCGCTTTCTTGTAGCCTTCGTCGTTCGCGGCGATGAGCTCGATCAGAGCCATCTCGGCGCCGTCGCCGATGCGCGGAATCGCGAGCTTGTAGATGCGGGTGTAGCCGCCGTTGCGGTTCAGGAACTCCTGAGCGCGCTTCGTGAAGAGAACGGCGACCGCTTCTTCGTTGCGGACCTTGGAGAGCGCGAGGCGGAAGTAATGCAGCTTCTTCGCCTTGTCGTCCGCCTGGGCGGCTTTCTTGGCGAGCGTGATGACTTTTTCCGCGAAGGGGCGGAGAGCCTTGGCTTTCGGAAGGGTGGTCTGAATGCGGTTGTGAATGAAGAGCGCGGCGGCGAGGTTCGCCAGGAGAGCGATGCGGTGCTCTTTCTTGACGCCGAGCTGATGGCGGTGTTTGCAGTGACGCATGATGTTCTAAATATTCTGTCTAAGGATTGATGATGATTTCGGATTATTCGGCGGAGATTTCTTCTTCGTCGTCTTCCTCTTCCGCGAGCAGAGCTTCGTCCACGGGCGGGCGGTTGGCCTTGTGGTGGGCGATGATGTCGCGGTCGATGAGGCGCTCGTCGATCTTCATCCCGAGGGAGAGGCCGAGCTGCTCGAGCTTCGCCTTGATCTCGTTCAGGGACTTCTTGCCGAAGTTGCGGTATTTCAGCATTTCGGACTCGGACTTGAGAGCGAGTTCGCCGACCGTGGTGATGTTCGCGTTGTTGAGGCAGTTCGCCGCGCGCACGGAAAGTTCGATTTCGTTGACGCTCATGTTGAGGAGCTTGCGGAGGCGGTTCTGCTCTTCGCTGACTTCCTTGCCTTCCGTCTCGAACTGGACGACTTCGCCGGAGGCGGCGTCGAACACGTCGAGGTGGTGGCGGAGAATGGAAGCGGCTTCCTTGAGGGCGTCCGCCGGCGTGATGCGGCCGTCCGTCCAGATTTCGAGCACGAGCTTGTCGTAGTTCGTCATCTGGCCGACGCGGGTGTTTTCCACGGCGTAGCGGACGAGGCGCACGGGGCTGAAGAGCGAGTCGATGGCGATCACGCCGATGGGCTGATCGTCCGTCTTGTTCGCTTCGGCGGGGCACCAGGAACGGCCGACGCGCACCGTGAGCTCCATCTGGAGGCGGCGCTTGACGTTGAGCGTGCAGATGAGCTGCTCCGGATTGATGAGATCAAGGTCGGAGACGAGCTCGATGTCCTTCGCCGTGACGGGACCTTCGCGATCGACGTCGATGCGCACGACGAAGGTGTCGCGGCGATGAGCGCGGAGGATGACTTTCTTCAGATTGAGCACGATTTCCGTCACGTCCTCGACGACGCCGTCGATGGACTGAAATTCGTGGCTGACGCCTTCGATTTTGACGGAGCAGATCGCCGCGCCTTCAATGGAGCTGAGGAGGACACGACGGAGCGCGTTGCCCATCGTGTGCCCGTAGCCGATTTCGAACGGTTCGGCGATGAACTTCGCGTACGTGTCGTTCGACACCGATTCGTCGCATTTGAGACTCTTCGGCAATTCAAATTTTCCGAGGCGTTTAGGCATTGAAAAAATCTCCTGCTTTCGGTTGAAGGATTAACGGCTGTAGAATTCGACGATGAGCTGGACGTTGACGTCCTGCGGCATTTCTTCGCGCGTGGGCTTGCGGTCGATCGTGCCTTCGAGCGTTCCCGCCGGAAGCGTCATCCACGCGGGAACGGCGCGGAACTGATTTTCCTCGACGCCGCGGGTAGCGAGCTGCTTGGAGGACGTGCGGTTGCGGATTTCGACCTTGTCGCCGACTTTGCAGGAATAAGAGGGAATGTCCACCTTGTGGCCGTTGACGCAGATGTGGCCGTGGCCGACGAGCTGACGGGCCGCGCGGCGCGTGTTGGCGAAGCCGAGCAGGTAGACGACGCTGTCGAGGCGCGTTTCGAGGAGCGTGAGGAAGTTTTCGCCGACGACGCCGCCCATGCGCTTGGCGCGGGCGAAGGTGAGGCGGAACTGCTTTTCGCTCAGTCCGTACATGAAGCGGAGCTTCTGCTTTTCGTTGAGGCCGGTGCCGTATTCGGTGGCTTTGCGGCGGAGCGTCGGGCCGTGGACTCCCGGAGGATACGGCTTGCGTTCCTCAGCCTTGCAGGTCGGGAGAATGTTTTGGCCGAAACGGCGGTTGATCTTGCTTGTCGGGCCTGTGTAGCGTGACATTTTTGTTTTGTTCTATGGGTTGGCGGCAATGAATGCCTTCCGGTTTGCCATTGCCGGAAGGAGAAAACGGTTCGACTTCCGCGAGAACGGGAAATGAGCGTTCCCGCGGCGGAGCGGAATCAGACGCGGCGGCGTTTCGGCGGGCGGCAACCGTTGTGCGGCACCGGGGTGACGTCCGCGATGGAGAGGACGTTCAGACCGAGCTGCTGAAGCGCGCGGATCGCGGAGTCGCGGCCCATTCCCGGACCGCGAACCTTGACGACGACGTCCTTGAGGCCGTGCGACATCGCGACGCGGGCGGCGTCCTGGCAGACGACCTGCGCGGCGAACGCCGTGGACTTGCGGGAGCCTCGGAAGTTGCACTTGCCGGAGGAAGACCAGGAAATGACGTTTCCGTTCGGGTCGGTGAAGGTGATCTTGGTGTTGTTGAACGTGGCGAGCACGTTGCAGACGCCGGTCGTGATGTTCTTCGAGCCTTTGGCGCGGCGAATCTTGATTTCCTCAAGACCTTCGGCGAGCAGATCCTTGGCCGTGATCTCCTTCTTTTCGGGAGCGGCGGGAGCGGCTTCGTTGGCGGCGGGAGCCGGAGCGGCGGTTTGTTCCTTGATTTCTTCTTGACTCATTATGAAAGAGAATTTCGGAGATTAAAATTACTTGGAAACGACGCCGACCGTCTTGCGCGCGCCCTTGCGGGTGCGGGCGTTGGTCTTCGTGCGCTGGCCGCGGACCGGCAGGCCGCGGAAGTGACGAAGTCCGCGATAGGACTTGATCGACTGCAGGCGCTTGAGGTTCGCGCCGATTTCGCGGCGGAGGTCGCCCTCGCACTTGTATCCGCGTTCAACGATATAGTTGACGATCTTGTTGAGCTGCTCTTCCGTCAGCTTGTCCGAGCGGAGCGCGGGATCGATACCGAGCGCATTGACGATCTCGGTCGCGCGGGTCGGACCGATGCCGTAAATGTAACGCAGCGCGTATTCGACGCGTTTGTTATTGGGAATGTCTACACCAAGGATGCGTGGCATTTTCTTTTACTCTTGTTATGTTGTGTTTGAAAGGGAAAAGTTCGGCAGTATGCCAAAGCTTCTCGTGAATGGAAAGTCTTTTTTCCGGATTGTCGCAAAAAAAATTCAGGAAAGAACGGTCAGCACTTCGGGATCGCCGTCGGTGACGAGCACGGTGTGCTCGTAGTGGGCCGCGGGCTTGCCGTCGCGGGTCACCACGGTCCAGCCGTCCGGAAGGATGTCGATGAAGCGGGAACCGAGGCAGATCATGGGCTCGATAGCGATCGTCATTCCCGGGCGGAGCTTTTCCTTGCCCTCGCCCCGGCAGTAATAGTTCGGGACCTGGGGCTCCTCGTGCATGGAGCGGCCGACGCCGTGCCCGCAGAACTCGCGGACGATTCCGTAGCCGTGCGGCTTCACGAAGCGCTCCACCGCGCGGGAGACATCGCTGACGCGGTTGCCCGCGCGCGCGGCTTCGATTCCGGCGTAGAGCGCGCCCTCGGTGACTTCGCAGAGCCTGCGGACCGCAGCGGGAACGTCGCCGACGAGCACCGTGCGGGTGTTGTCTCCGACGAATCCGTCGTACGTCGTCACCACGTCGAGCGAAACGATGTCGCCGTCGCGGATTTCGCGTTCGAGTCTGCCGATGCCGTGAATGACTTCCTCGTTCACCGAAACGCAAATGTAGCGCGGGAACGCGGGCGTGCGGGAGTCCGGCTTGTAGTTGATGCACGGGCTCGTGCAGCCCAGCTCCGCCATCGTGCGCCTGGCGAACTGGTCGATGTCGTAGGTCGTCACTCCCGCCCTGACGAAACCGCAGGTGCGATCGAGCACTTCCGCGGCGACGCGGCAGGCCTTGCGCATTTTCACGAGTTCCTCCGGGGAGAACGGCTTCATCGCAGTGCTGAATTTTTTTGTGAAAGAACGAAATGTGTCCGGCCGCGGGAACGTCACTCCGCGAAGGTCGAAAGCCCGAAGGCGACGAACCCGAGAACGAAGATCGCGATCAGGATGTAGGTGAGGCGACCGAGCCCGGCGGGCTGACCGATGTCCGCGATCCGGCGGGACTGCGCCGTCTGCGGAATCGCGACGCCGCCGATGCGGGACTTCTTCAGGAAGCCGTCGTAGTGGCGCTGCAGCAGGAGCGTCTCGACCTGGCGCATCGTGTCGAGCACGACGCCGACGGTGATGAGACCGCTGGTGCCGCCGATGACGCGGGCGAGGCGCGGATAAAAATTGAAATTGTAGATGAACAGGTCCGGCAGCAGAGCGATGATCACGAGGAACACGCCGCCCGCGAAGGTGAGGCGGTTCATCACGAACTCAAGATAATGCGCCGTGTGTTCGCCGGGGCGGATGCCGGGAATGTAGCCGTTGTTCTTCTTCAGATCGTCGGCGACCTGAATCGGCTTGAACATGACGGACACCCAGAAATAGCTGAAGATGAACACCAGACCGCCCATGATGACGTAGTAGGTCAGGTGCCCGGGCTGGAAGCCGGGAACGAGCTCGCGCAGAAAGCTGAGCGACTCCTTGGTCGCGAGCCAGCCGAGCGGCATCGAAAGGAACGAGACGATCGCGCCCGCGAAGATGACCGGCATGACGCCCGCGTAGTTGACCTTCAGCGGCAGATACTGCGTGTTCCCGCCGAACATCTTGCGCCCGACGACGCGCTTCGCGTACTGCACCGGAATCTTGCGCACCGCCTGAGTGATGGCGACGAGCGCCGCCGTTCCCGCGACGAAGAGCAGAATCATTCCGAGCAGATGCTCAAGGCCGTTCTGAGACTCGCTCGAACCCGCGACCGGACCGGCGAGAATCTCGACGAAGGAGGAAAGCGCCTTCGGGATGTCCGCGACGATGCCGAGAACGATCAGAATCGAGGCGCCGTTGCCGATGCCGCGCTGCGTGATCTGTTCCCCGAGCCAGAGCATGATGACCGCGCCGGCCGTCAGGATCAGCGTGCCCATCACGGTGAAGAGCGTCTTGTCGATGACGACCATTTCGCCCGTGAAGCCCTGAACGCCGACCGCCTGCCCCACGCTCGCCGGATTGCAGAACATTCCGACGATGATGAAGGACTGCAGAAGCGCGATGCCGATGGTCAGATAGCGCGTGTACTGCGCGATCTTCTGCTGCCCGTTTTCCTCGTTGCGGAGTCGGGCCAGGCTGGGAACGACCGCGCCCATCAGCTGCATGATGATCGAGGCGCTGATGTAGGGCATGATGCCCAACGCGAAGATGGCGCCCTTGAGCATCGCGCCGCCGGTGAACATGTTGTAGAGCCCGACGAGACCCTCGCCCGTCTGGGGAAGGCTCTTGATGAAGTTCGTGAGAACCGTCGGATCCAGTCCCGGAAGCGGAAGATTGCCGCCGATTCGGGAGATGAACAACAGACCGAGCGTGACGATGATGCGATTCCGGAGTTCCGGAATCTTCCAGCAATTGATGAACGCGGAAAACATTAGAAGATTTTTTCTTTCGGCGCCGCCGGAATCCGTTCCCGCGAAGTCTCGGACGAGACGCGGGAACGAGGACTCCCGGAGACGGGCGCGCGGGCCGAAGGCGTCTCCGAAACGATTATTCGGCGACGGCCTTCAGTTCGACGACCTTGCCGCCGGCGGCTTCGATCTTCGCCTTGGCGGAAGCGGAAAACTTCTGAGCGGAAACCGTGACGGCGCGGGTGATCTCGCCGTTGCCGAGCACCTTGAACAGAAGGTCGGAAGCGCGGAGCGCGCCGGACTTGACGAGCGCGTCGCGGTCGATTTCCGTGCCTTCGCATTTGTCGATCTGGCTCAGATTGACCACCGCGAACTCGACGCGGTTGACGTTGTTGAAGCCGCGATGCGGGAGCTTGCGGTAAAGCGGCATCTGACCGCCTTCGAAGCCCGGGCGGACGCCGCCGCCGGAACGGGCCTTCATCCCTTTGTGTCCGCGACCGGACGTTTTGCCGTGACCGCTGGAGCGACCGCAGCCGAGACGTTTGTGGCGGTGCGTCGAACCTTCGACTTTCGGAAGAGTGTGAAGTTTCATCGATGTGAAAATTTATGAATTTTTATTGGAAACGTGCGGCGGACGAGGCGCGGGAACGGCCTGAACCGTCCGCGGGAACGCCCGCCGCGCAGGATTTCAGGAACGCGTGGCGCGGATCTGTTCGAGCGTGCGGAGCTTGAGCAAGCCGTCGAGCGTCGCCTTGACGAGCGCGCCGGGATTGTTCGAGCCGAGCGACTTGGAAAGGACGTCCTTGATGCCCGCCACTTCGAGAACGGCGCGGACGCCGCCGCCGGCGATGACGCCGGTACCGGGAGCCGCCGGACGAAGGAGCACTTCGCCGCCGTCGTGAATGCCGAGCACTTCGTGCGGAATCGTGTTGTTGCGGAGGCAGACCGGACGGAGCGCCTTGTGCGCGCGTTCCGTGCCCTTGCGGATGGCGTCCGGAACTTCCTTCGCCTTGCCGTAGCCGACGCCGACGTTGCCCTTGCCGTCGCCGGAGACGACGAGCGCCGCGAAGCTGAAGCGGCGACCGCCCTTGACGACCTTCGCGCAGCGGTTGATGTGCACGACCTTGTCGAGATATTCGGGAGCGTTCGCGTCGGCGGGAGCGGCGCCGCGGGAATTGCGGCGGTCGCCGCGACGTCCGTCGCGACGGGGACCGCGTCCGCGGCGTTCCGCGGGAGCGGCGCTTTCGGAGGCCGGAGCTTCGGCCGCGGGAACGACCGGCGTTTCGGTGTTTTCAGAAATTTCTTGTGACATTGGGCTTTTCCTCAGAATTGAAGTCCTGCTTCACGGACGGCGTCCGCGAAGGCTTTAACGGTTCCGTGATAACGGCGGCCCGCACGGTCGAAAACGACGGCGGAAAAACCCGCGTTCTTCGCAGCTTCGCCGAAGATCTTGCCGAATTCCGTCGCGCCGGCGACGTTCGGGAGGAGCTTCTTCTCGCGCATGACTTTCTGCGTCGTCGAGGCGCCGAGAAGCGTGCGGCCGACGGAGTCGTCGATGATCTGCGCGTGGATGTGAAGATTCGTGAATTTCACGACAAGGCGGGGACGCTCGGGAGAACCGACGACCGCCTTGCGGATGCGCCAGCGGCGGCGCTGCAGAAGCTTGTTCTTCTTTTCGATTTTGTTCATTTCAAGAAAATGTTAGGGATTACGCGGTCTTCTTGCCTTCCTTGCGGCGGACGTATTCGCCGACGATGCGGACGCCCTTGCCCTTATACGGCTCGACCGGCTTGAACGCCTTGATGTCCGCGGCGACCTGACCGACCATGTGCTTGTCGGCGCCGGAGACGTCGATCTTCACGCCGTCGGTGATGTTGATCTTGATGCCGGCGGGAACGGTGTAGACGATCGGGTGGGAATGTCCGAGCGCGAGGTCCAGCTTGTCGCCGGAGAGCGAGGCCTTGAAGCCGACGCCCTGAATTTCGAGCTGCTTCTGATAGCCTTCCGTGACGCCCTTGACCATGTTGTTGATGATCGCGCGCACCGTGCCGTGCATCGCGCCGGCGAAACGGGTCTCGTTCAGCGGGACGACGTGGACGGCGTCTCCTTCGAGAGAAATCTTGACGGCGGAAGCGTCAAAGGTTTTGGAAAGCTTCCCTTTGGCGCCTTCGACGTTGACGGTGGCTCCGTCGATCGAAACTTTTACGCCTGCAGGAACGTGAACCGGGAGTTTACCAATTCGACTCATAGTCTTTAACTTCTGTTATTCCTTACGGTGTTTGAAGAGTGATTACCAGACCTGAGCGAGCACTTCGCCGCCGACCTTCTGCTGGCGGGCTTCGGCGTCGCTGAGGATGCCCTTCGAGGTCGTGAGGATGGAGATGCCCATCCCGCCGATGACCTTCGGAATTTCGCCGTAACCGGTGTAGATGCGGCGACCGGGCTTGGAAATGCGGTTGATTTCGGTGATGGCGGATTTCTTTCCGTTGTACTTGAGCGTGAGCTCGAGCGCGGGAAGTCCGTTCTTCTCGATTTTCGCGAAATCGGCGATGTAGCCGCATTCCTTCAGAATGCGGGCGATGCCTTCGCGGGAATTGCTCCACTGGGCGGAAACGCTCTTGAGGGAGGCGTTGCAGCCGTTGCGGATGATGGTGAGGAAGTCACCCAAAGTGTCGTGTGTAGCCATTGCTTGTGTTTCCTTTGTGCGGTGGGATTACCAGGACGCCTTCGTGATGCCCGGAATCTTGCCGTTGGACGCGAGTTCGCGGAACGTGATTCGGGAAAGACCGAACTTTCCGAGATACGCGCGCGGACGTCCGGAAATCGCGCAGCGGTTGCGGAGACGGATCTTGGAGGAGTTGCGCGGGAGCGAATCGAGATCGCGCTGCGCCTTGTAGAAATCCTCGTCGCTCGTTTCCGGATTCGCGATGACGGCCTTCAGCGCGGCGCGCTTCGCCGCATACTTGGCGACGAGACGCTGGCGCTTCAAATTTTTTTCGATAGCAGACTTTTTAGCCATAACTTCTAAAGGATAATTGTGAATCAGTTGTTCGCGGCGGCGGCCTTGCCGGACTTGCGGAACGGCATGCCGAGGAGGCGGAGGAGTTCGCGGCCCGCGTCGTCCGTCTCGGCCGTCGTCACGATCGTGATGTCGAGACCGATGTTCTGGCGCTGGGAGCCGTCGCCCTGCGTTTCCGGGAAGATCGTGTGGTCGGCGATGCCGAGCGAATAGTTGCCCTTGCCGTCGAAGCGGTTGGAGACGCCGCGGAAGTCGCGGATCATCGGAAGCGCGATGTAGATCAGGCGCGCGAGGAATTCATACATCGCCGCGCCGCGGAGCGTGACCATCACGCCGAGGGGCATGCCCTGGCGCACCTTGAAGTTCGAAACGCTCTTGCGCGCATGGGTGACGACGGGCTTCTGTCCGGCGATCTTCGAAATTTCCTTCAGAATTTCGGCCTGGAGATTCTTGTCCGTGTCGGCGCGGTAGGCCGAGTTGATGACAACCTTGGTGAGCGCGGGAACCTGGTGCGGATTCGTCACGCCGAGCTTCTTCTTCAGCTCGGGAACGACCTGTTCCTGGTAGAGTTTTTTCAAAACCGGTGTGTGCATATTCAGCTTCTCTCTTCTGAGTGTTCCAACGGGAACGTTGCTTATTTCTTCTTCGCGTCGAACTTGGATGCGAGCATCACGTTCGAGGCGTGAATCGGAGCTTCCTTGTCGATGATGCCGCCTTCGATGCCCGCCTGCTGATTCGCGGCGGTGTGGCGCTTCACGATGTTGAGCCCTTCGACGATCACGCGCCCTTTCGAGGGGAGCGTCTTGAGAATCTTTCCGCGCTTGCCTTTTTCGGAGCCGGAGATCACGACGACTTCGTCGTCTTTCTTAAGATTTTGCTTAGCCATATTACAGAACCTCCGGAGCGAGGGAGACGATTTTCATGAATTTCTTGCGGAGCTCGCGGGCGACCGGCCCGAAGATGCGGGTGCCGCGCGGATTGCCGTTGCCGTCGAGAATGACGACCGCATTGGAGTCGAAGCGCAGATAGCTTCCGTCGTCGCGGCGGATGGGTGCCTTCGTGCGGACGACGACCGCCTTCACGACCGAACCTTTCTTGACGGCGTCGGGAGCGCTCGGAATGGAGTCCTTGACGGCGCAGACGATGACGTCGCCCACGGAAGCCGTGTCGGTGATCTGACCGAGGCGGCGGATCATCTCCACCTCCTTGGCGCCGGTGTTGTCGGCGACGTCTAAACGCGATTTCAGTTGTACCATAGTAGTAGTGCCTCTCTATTTTTTGTCTCAGACGGCGACCTGACCGATGATCTTGGCGGCTTCGATGACGCGGACGACGCGGAAGCGCTTCAGCTTGGAGATCGGACGCGTTTCCATGATTTCGACCTTGTCGCCGACGTTGCATTCGTTCTTTTCGTCGTGCGCGTGAATGACCGTCTTGCGCTTGATTTCCTTGCGGAAGATCGGGTGCGGCATCTTGTAGAAGTAGGTGACCTTGACGCTCTTGTCGCCGGTCTTGCTGGTCACGACTCCGGTGAGCGTCTTGCGGGATGAACGATTCTGTTCTTCAGACATGGGTGTATCCTAAATGTGCGAATATTAGCGGGCAGCGTTCTTCTCGCGAACGACGGTCTCGATGCGGGCGATTTCACGGCGGAGCGTGCGGATGCGCGCGGGATTTTCGACCTGTCCCATATTCTTGCGGAGGCGCAAGGCAAGGAGTTCTTCACGGTCGCTGCGGAGCTTATTGGAAAGTTCTTCCGGAGTCATTTCGCGAATGGCGGAAGCGTTGTTGTTTTTAGCACTCATAGCGGAAAAGTTTGCAATGAAATAGATTTCTCTTTCGGATTTCAATACTTTTCGAGCTGTTCCTTGCTGACGAAGCGGCAGTGAATCGGAAGCTTCGTGTCGGCGAGGCGCAGGGCTTCGCGGGCCGCGGACAGCGGAACGCCGGAAACCTCGAAAAGCATCGTGCCCGGGCGGATGACCGCGCACCAGTATTCGACGTTGCCCTTGCCGGACCCCATTCGGACTTCGGCGGGCTTCTTCGTCACCGGTTTGTGCGGGAACACGCGCATCCACATTTTTCCTTTGCGCTTGAGCGAGCGGGAAATGGCGACGCGGGCGGCCTCGAGCTGAGCCGCCGTCATGCGGCAGCGTTCGAGGGCCTGAATTCCGAATTCTCCGAACGCGAGCTGATTGCAGGACGTCGCGTTCCCGTAAATGCGGCCCTTCTGGACCTTGCGGTATTTCGTGCGAGACGGTTGAATGTTAGGCATGACTTATCTCTCTCGTTTTTGGCGTTGTTCGATTAGATTTCGGGCTCCTTCGTGCAGATCCAGCACTTGATCCCGAGCTTGCCGTAAACCGTGTGAGCTTCCGCGAAGCCGTAGTCGATGTTCGCGCGCAGCGTGTGCAGCGGAACGCGACCGACGCGGGAGGACTCGACGCGGGCGATTTCGGCGCCGCCGAGGCGGCCGGCGACGCGGAGACGGATGCCGTCCGCGCCCATGCTCATCGTGCTCTGAACGGCCTTCTTCATCGCGCGGCGGAAAGACACGCGGCGCTCGAGCTGAAGAGCGATGTTCTCGGCGACGAGCTGCGCCACGAGATCGGGCTTCTTGATTTCCTGGATGTCGAGGATGACCTCGCGTCCGGCGATCTTTTCGATGTCCTCGCGGAGCTTTTCGAGCTCACCGCCCTTGCGGCCGATGACGACGCCCGGACGAGCCGAATAGATCTTCACGCGAATGCGGGAGCCGGCGCGTTCGATGAAGATCGTCGGGACGCCCGCCTGGCGGAGTTTGTCGTGGAGGAACTTACGGATTTCGTAGTCGTTCTTCAGGAATTCCGGGAACGTCTTCTTGTCCGCGTACCAACGGGAATCCCAGTTGCGGCGGACGGCGAGGCGAAAGCCGATCGGATTTGTTTTCTGACCCATAATCGAAATGTGTTTCGGAGTTTATTTGTTGTCGCTGAGGACGATGGTGATGTGGCTCGTCGACTTGCGGATCGGATGAGCGCTGCCCTTCGCGACGGGACGGAAGCGTTTCAGGACCGGACCTTGCGTGATGACGGCGGCGGAAACGACGAGATCCTTCGCGGAGAGATTGTTGTTGTTCTCCGCGTTCGCGATCGCGCTGTTCAGCGTCTTGAGGAGAAGACGGGCGGACTTGCGCGGAATGAAGCGGAGGAGGTCCGCCGCCTGAAGCGCGGGGAGACCTTGAATTTGGCGGGCCACGTCGCGCACTTTCTGGGGCGTCATACGGGCGAACTTGGTGATGGCTTTAACTTCCATATCCGGAATTAGTTAAATTAAATGGTTTTCAGTTTGACCGTGTCTCCGGTCTGAATCTTTTGGTTGTTTTCAATTTGAGTGATCAAGGCGACGGCTCGTTCGCGCGAAGCCTCGGCGACGACGACTTCCGCCACGGGAACGCCCGCGCGCTCGATCGAGCAGCGCGCGCCCGTGCAGAAACCGGAGTCGAACCCGGCGTCCACGAGGACCAGATCCGCGTCGCGCCCGGCGAAGAGCGCGGCGACCGAAGCCGTGTTCGATTCGAAGATCGAAACTTCGGGCGCGTCCCGCCCCTCCGACGTTCCCGCCGAGAGCGGCGAAAGCGCGGAAAGGGAAAGGAGAGCGACTGCGGAACGGACGAGCATCTCTTAATCAGACGGCCTTCTTCGTCGGAGCGGTATGGTGCTTGAACGTGCGCGTGGGAGCGAACTCCCCGAGCTTGTGTCCGACCATGTTTTCCGTGATGTAGACGGGAAGGAACTGTTTTCCGTTGTGGACGTTGAGATTGAGCCCGACGAAGTCCGGCGTGATCGTCGAACGGCGCGACCAGGTCTTGATGGGCTTGTGGTCGCCGCTCTTCTGAGCGGCCTGCACCTTGTCCATCAGAGACGGTTCAACGTAATAGCCTTTTTTGATTGAACGTGCCATTGTCTATTAGCCCTTCTTAACTTTGCGCCCGTTGCGACGAACAATGATATGAACGTTCGAGGGCTTGGATTTGATGCGGGTCGGGAAGCCCTTCGAGAGCTGTCCCCACGGCGAGCTGAGGTGCTGACGACCGCCGCCGCCCTTGGATTTGCCCTGGCCGCCTCCGTTCGGGTGGTCGACCGGGTTCATCACCATACCGCGGACGCGCGGACGACGACCGAGCCAGCGGTTGCGGCCGGCCTTGCCGAGCGAACGGTTCTGGTGTTCCGCGTTGCCGACCTTGCCGATCGTCGCGCGGCAGTTGGCGTTGAGATAACGCTGTTCGCCGGAAGGCATCTTGACGATCGCGAGATCGCCTTCGATGCCGAGGAGCTGCGCCGAGTTGCCGGCGGAGCGGGCGATGCGGGCGCCCTGACCGGGTTCCATCTCGATGGAGTGGATGTCCGTGGCCGGCGGAATGAAACGCAGCTTGACGGAGATGCCGGGCGTGAATTCCTCGACGGAGCCGGAAGCGGCGACGATCTGTTCGCCGACGTTCAGGCCGTTGGGCGCGAGAATGTAGGCCTTTTCGCCGTCGGCGTATTCGAGCAAAGCGATGTTCGCGGAACGGTTCGGATCGTATTCGATCGCGACGACGGTCGCGGGAACGTCGAGCTTGGCGCGACGGAAGTCGATGCGGCGATAGAGCTTCTTGTGTCCTCCGCCGCGGCGGCGGGAGGTGATGCGTCCGTAGCAGTTGCGGCCCTTCGGGTTGTGGATCGACTCCACGAGATCCTTTTCCGGGCGCTTCTTGGAGAGTTCCTGCTTGTTGCGGACGAGGAAACGCTGTCCGGGAGTAAGCGGGCGATTGGATGCGAGTGCCATTTTCGGTATCCTCTGATGTTAGATGATTTCGATCTTGTCGCCCTTCTTGAGCGTGACGATCGCTTTCTTCACGTCCGAGGCCTTGAGGACTTCGCCGCGCTTCGTGCGGGACATCTTCTGCTTGCCCTTGGCGTTAAGAATGTTGACGCGCGTCACGGTCACCTTGAACTGAGCCTCGACGGCCGCGGCGACTTCCTTGCGGTCCGCGCAGGAATAAATTTCGAAAACGTATTTGTTGTTTTCGGCGAACGCCGCCGTCTTTTCGGAAACGAGCGGACGCTTGAGGACGCTGTATGCGGGTTTCATCTCTGCGAATCTCCTTATTTGACGCGTTCAAGAATTTTGTTCAGCCCCTGCTCGCTGACGAGCACCTGGTCGAAGCGGACGAGGTCGAGCGCATTCACGGAGTCGGCTTCCACGCAGGAGACGCGCTCGATGTTGCGGATCGCGCGGGCGGCGTTTTCGTCCCACGCGTCGGCGACGACGAGGAGCTTGCCTTCCGGATAAACCTTGGAGAGCACGCCGTTCATCGTCTTCGTCTTCGCGTCGGCGGATTCGATGCGTTCAATGACGTTCAGACCGTTTTCTCCGGCGAGATCGACGAGCGCGCGGGAAAGCGCGAGCTTGCGGACGTTCGCGGGAATCGACTTGGACCAGTCGCGGGGACGCGGACCGAAGACGACGCCGCCCTTGTAGAGCTGGGGAGCGCGCTTGTCGCCGTGGCGGGCGCCGCCGGAGCCCTTCTGCGGGCCCTGCTTTTTGCCGGAACCGGCGACTTCGCCGTAGTCCTTGGTCTTGGCATTTCCCTGGCGGAGATTGGCCTGATAGGCGATGACCGCCTGCTTGAGAGCGGCGACGCCCTTGCCTTCCTCGAGAACCGGGAACGCTTCAAATTCCTTTTCGGAGAAAGAGCTGCCGTCAACAGTATAAACCTTGAGTTTCATAATTTCGGAGTCCTTTCCAGATTATTTCGCCTTTTTGGCTTCGCGCACGAAGACCAGGTCGCCGTTCGCTCCCGGGAACGAGCCCTTGATGAGCAGGAGATTCTGGTCTTCCAGCACCTTCACGACCGTCAGATTCTGGACGGTGCGGCGGACCTGCCCCATGTGACCGGGCATGTCCTTGCCTTTGAAGACGTGACCCGGCGTCTGGCGCATCCCGATGGAGCCCGGACGACGGTGCATCATGTGCCCGTGGGAATCGGGCTGGCCGGCCTGTTTGTGCCGCTTCACGTTCCCTTGGAACCCGCGGCCTTTCGTCGTGCCGATGACGTCGACGATCTGACCTTCCTTGAAAGTCGCGACCGTGAGCACGTCGCCGACCTTGTATTCGGGGGCTTTGTCGTCGAAGCGGATTTCGCCCAGCACCGCGTGCGGGTCGATTCCGGCTTTTTCGAAGTGACCTTGAACCGGTTTGGTCAAGCGTTCTTTTTTCTGGACGCCGTAGGCAATTTGGACGGCGTTGTATCCGTCAGACTCGGTGGTCTTGACTTGGACTACAGGGCAGGGACCGGCCTGAACCACGGTCACGGGAACGAGCGTGTTGTTCCCGTCGTAGATCTGGGTCATCCCAATTTTTTTGCCAATCAGTTGTAACTTCATAGCTAAGAGGCAGGTGGATTTTAATTCCGTTTGCACAGACCTGCTTTAGGCTGCATAAATCAGTATGTGTCTATCAGATTCTCTTACAGACCTAACGCAATCCGAATAAACGAAAATATTACGGTTTGTGTTTAATCGGTTAAACGGGTTCAGACATTGATGGAAATGTCCACTCCCGCGGGAAGGTTCAATTTTTTCAGTTCGTCGACGGTCTGGGCCGTCGGTCCGATGATGTCGATCAGACGCTTGTGGGTGCGCTGTTCGAATTGATCCATCGACTTCTTGTCAACGTGCGGGGAACGGTTGACCGTCCAGCGTTCGATTCCGGTGGGAAGCGGCACGGGACCCGCCACGCGGGCTCCGGTACGCTTCGCGGTCTCGACGATATCGCCCGCAGATTGATCGATGACTCGATAGTCAAAGCCTTTCAGTTTGATGCGGATTTTTTGAGCGCTCATAGTTGTGCGTTTTGTAAAGTGTTGATGCTGATGCTTCCGCGCTCAGGAGCGGGCCGGGGCGCGGGAAGCGGTTTCGACGATTTCCTTCAGAACGTTCGCGGGAACCTGTTCGAAGTGGTCCGGCTCCATCGTGTAGGAGGCGCGGCCCTTGGAGAGGGAGCGGACGTCCGTCGCGTAGCCGAACATCGTCTGGAGCGGGACGAACGCGTCGATCGTGCAGACGCCGTTCTTCGTCTCCATGTTCTGAATCTGACCGCGACGACGGTTCAGGTCGCCCATGATGTCGCCCTGGTATTCTTCCGGGGTGACGACTTCGACCTTCGTGATCGGCTCGAGGAGAATCGGAGCCGCCTTCGCCATGGCGTCCTTCAGAGCGAAGATGCCCGCCATGCGGAACGCCATTTCGTTCGAGTCGACTTCGTGGTAGGAACCGAAGACGATGCGCGCCTTAAAGTCGATGACCGGGTAGCCGGCGATCGTGCCGTTGTTCGCCGCTTCCTGAATACCTTCGATGGTCGGCTTGATGTATTCCTTCGGGATGACGCCGCCGACGATTTCGCTGACGACTTCGATGCCCTTGCCCGGATTCGGCTCGATCTCGATTTCGGCGTGACCGTACTGACCGCGGCCGCCGGACTGGCGGACGAACTTGCCCACGCCGCGCGAAGGCGCCGTGATCGTTTCGCGGTAGGAAATCTGCGGACGACCGGCCTTGGCGTCGACCTTGAACTCGCGGCGGAGACGGTCGACGATGATGTCGAGGTGAAGCTCGCCCATGCCGGAGATGATCGTCTGCCCCGTTTCCTGGTCGGAGGAGACGCGGAACGTCGGGTCTTCCTGCGCGAGACGCTGCAGACCGATGGAGAGTTTTTCCTGGTCGGCTTTCGTCGCCGGCTCGATGGACATGGAAATGACGGGTTCCGGGAACGACGGCGGCTCGAGAATGAGGTCTTCTTCGCGCGTGCAGAGCGTGTCGCCGGTCACGATTTCCTTCGGACCGATGAGCGCGCAGATGTCTCCGGAATAAGCCGTGTCGATTTCCTCGCGGTCCATAGCCTTCATGATCATGAGGCGGGAGACGCGTTCCGTCTTGCGCGTGCGCGGATTGTAGAGCGCGTCGCCCTTCTTGAGCGTGCCGCGATAGAGACGGAAGAACACGAGCTGACCGACGTACGGGTCGGACCAAAGCTTGAAGCAGAGACCGACCGGCTTCGCGTTGTCGTCGGGCTCGACGCCCGTTTCCGTTTCGCCGTCGTCCTTGAACGCCTTCATCGGCGGCAGGTCGAGCGGGGACGGCAGGTAGTCGACGACCGCGTCGAGCACCATCTGAACGCCCTTGTTCTTGAA
>JBJEVP010000003.1:0-17540 GCA_051884475.1 Candidatus Spyradosoma sp. | reverse complement strand
GAGCGCGTTCGCGTGCGCCGCGACGACCGTTCCCGCCTCGATCACGGTTCCGCCCGTGTAAGTGTTCGCGTTCGTGAGCGTCAGCGTTCCCGCGCCGGCTTTCTTCAGCGCGCCGTCGCCGGAGAGAACACCGTTGAGCGTAATCGTCGTTCCCTCAGTGTCCGTCGCGTCCACCGAAGATTTGCCTGTCGTCGAGGCGACCATCTTCGTCGTGTCGAACGTCACCGTGCCGCCGAGCGTGATTCCCAGCACCGACGCGCTGCTCCACGAATCGAGCGCGCCGATGGTCGCGTTCGAGAACGAAATCGACCTTGTGCCCGAGCTGCTGGTGCCCGATGTGATACCGCTCGAGCCGATGTTCAAGCGACCGCCGGTCACGTTCACCGTTCCCGCAGTGGTCTTCCCGTCAATTCCAAAGGCGAGTCCCTTTACGTTCATTTCACCGTTTCCGGAAACGTTGATTTCACCGTCTGACGTATACTGCATCGTAATCGCGCAGTTCGCATTGAACACGCCGTCGCCGGAAACGGAAATCACTTGCGGCTGATTACTTGCGTAAGAACCAAGAACCACACCATGCGCCGTAGCTCGCGTCACATTCAGCACACCGCCGGTCACCGACACATTCGCGGAGGCATCGGAAGGAGATCCCGCCGAGTTCAGCACGAGCCGCCCGACGGTCGCGACACCCCCTTCGACGGTAAACGTCGCGCCGCCGCAGACATAGAGCCCTTCCTCTTCATTAGAGACCGTAAACGTACCGCCCGTCACCGTCGCGGAAGACGTGTTCGAAAGCGTAAGGCGATGCATCGACACAGTTCCCGCGGAACTCAGTGTAGAACCCGCCCCCACAGAGATTGTCGTTCCGTCCGTTCCCGTAAGAGAACTTCCGCTCGCCACGGAAACATTCGCGTTCGCGCCGATGTTACCGGAAAGAGTCACCGCAGAAGCGCCCGTCCCCGCGAGCGTCAGCGACGATCCCGCACCCATGGACGTAAGCGTTCCCGTGACAGCGTTGGCGCCCGAAACGTCGATGACCGCTCCCGTGCCGAGCGCGAAGCTGTTCAGCGCCACCGTGCTCGCCGTCGAGCCCGAGCCGCCGAGGATGAGCTTCGAGTTCGCGCCCATGGACGCGATTTTAATGTTCTCGGCGAAGCCGGTGCCGCTCGTCTTGAGCGTAACGCCTTCGCCAAGTGTGAGCGCATAATTACCGTGGCCAAGGATTTTCCCTTGCGTCACGTCGAGCACGCCTCCGTTGCCGGAAATCGTCGTCCTCACGAGCACGAACGAGCCCACGCCGCTCTTCGTCAGCGTGTTCGCGCCGAGATCGAGAGTCGTCGGATCATAGCCGCGCCCGAGAATACCGAACGTTCCTCCTCCGATGATCTTGGAGTCCGCCGTCACTTCGAGATTATAAATCTGACAGGCGTTCGTGCCCTGACTGCCGCCCGTGCTCGTGAGCGAACCGCCGTTGAGCACGATTTTGCCGATACGATTAGGGTTGGTCTCATCGCTGCTCATCGAGTCCGATTGCGCGTTCAGGTCGAACGTGCCGCCCTTGTTGACGGTGACGTCGCCGCAAAGCGCGTTGTTCGAGGAAAGCACGAGTTTCGCGGTCGAATCATCTTCGCTCACGCCGTCGCCGACGAAGAAGCCGTCCTG
Organism: Candidatus Spyradosoma sp.; assembly: GCA_051884475.1. Lineage (GTDB taxonomy): Bacteria > Verrucomicrobiota > Verrucomicrobiia > Opitutales > UBA953 > Spyradosoma. The sequence goes on along the minus strand of JBJEVP010000003.1, from coordinate 15,878 downwards.
CGCCGTGACCTTCCCGCTCCGGAACTCGACCGTTCCCGACGCGATCGTCACCGTTCCTGCGGTGACTCCGTCCTCTGCAACCGTAACAGTGACATTGCCCGTAGAAAACGTCACGTTGTCGAAGGTTTCAAACGTAGAAGTCGTTCCGCTGCCGGCGCTGTCTTTGTCAAACTCGGTATCAAAATTCCACGCCGTCACTCCGCTTTTCCAGAAAAGATTGTAGGCCTCGCCCGTAATCGTGACGCTTCCCGCACTGGAGAAATTGATTGTGCTGCGCGCGGAAAGATACTTGCCGTCTGCTCTGCGGAAATTGGTCACGGAAAGCGTTTCCGCATTCCAACCATTGATCGTGCCGCCGGAAATCAGCGAATACGTGTTGTCCGTGTCGGCGACCTTCAGTGAATCCGACAGCACGAAGATTGTATTCGAGTTGACGGTCACCGTCGCGGAGTTCTGGATCGCGGACGAGAGCGAAACCGTCGCGCCGGAAAGATCAAGAGCGCCCGAGCCGGCCACCTTCACGATGCCCGAACCGCTCAGCGTTCCCGTGATCTTGATCGTTCCGCCGGTCGTGCCCTGCGAAATCGTCTGCGCGGCGCCTTCTCCGGAAAACGCGTACTGTGTCGTGTCGAAGGTCGTTCCTGTTGTCGCGTCAGTGAAGTTCAGGTTGGTCGCGATGGTCGTTTCCGCCGACGAGAGCCCAATCGTTCCCTCGCCGAGATTGCTCGACCACGTTCCCGACGCATGAGAGATGCCGGCATCCCCGAGAATCAGTTTCCCGTTTCCGGAAATCGACAGAGACGAAGACGGAGTTTTAGCGCTGTTGCCGATTCCAATTCCTTTTACGGCGAGTGTTCCGCCGGAAATATTCAGCGTCATTCCTGTATCCCCGGCGAACGCAGTCGCGCCTTGAGCCAACATCGTTCCCGAAACGTTCAGAGTCGTTTTCGAGTTCCATTCACCGAGAAGCAACGAGAGGCTCTTATATCGATCACTAGGGGAAACATCATTGTTCGTTCCGGTTATAATCAGCGTTGATCCGGAAACGACATTAAGATTACTCGCCTTGGAATTGTTCAAATCCCCCATTTCAACTCGACCCGCGACAACTACTACATTGTGTGTAGCATCTCCGATATTGATGGTGCCGTCACTACCATTCCCCGAGTCTGTACCGACGCCATGCTGCTCGATTGAGGTCAGCTCTGTATCTGTACTGACAAGAATATTGGCGACTGTCGCTCCTTGATTGTTCGCGCCCACAATCTGCAGCACGCCGGAAAGTTCCGATGCGTCTGTAATATCTTTCGTCGTATTCGCGATCTCCAGATCCGCGTACGCGGGAACGCTCAACGCGGCGGCGGCGAGGAGGGATGTGATAAGCAATTTTGATGTCTTCATTGCGTGTGATTTTTTTTGAATGGTTATTTTGAAATGGCGTGAAAAACGAGCGGAGACGGCGGTCCCGTCTCTTTTCTGAGGTTCGATTTTGCAAAAAAAAAACGGCTGGCAAGCCGTTTTTTCTCGGCGAAGCCGAAATTTTTTTGAAAACCGACCGGTTTTCCTGGTCCTGCGGGAAGGGCTATCTTTTTGACGGTGTTCGTCAAGCAAAAACCGCGTTTCTGACGGTGTTTCAAAAACTGAAAACACCGCATAATCGACGGTGTGATGTCGTTTTCCGTTTCAGAGAAGTTGAAAGCGCTTCGGGCCGCCTCGGGGCTGACGCAGGAGGCGTTCGCCGAGCTTGCGGGCATGGACTACAAGACGTATCAGCACATCGAAGCGGGACGGCGTCCGAGCGTTCGCCTGTGCACGATCGAAAAAATCTGCGTCGCCTACGGAATCGAACTTCACGAGTTTTTTCGGCCGGAGCTCCCGCGGCTGTCCGTCGCGGAAACGTCGCGCGGGAACGCGAAGCGGAAACCGAGAATTTCGCGCGAATGAACGCGAAGTTCATTCCTTCCTTCGCGTTCTTTGCGTTAAAAGAAAATGAGGAGAGCTGAGGGGTGAGAGCTTAGAGGAACAAATCCTTTGAGGAGAAATAGCCGCGCGATGGGAATCGCGCGCACCTTACGCGCTTCGCGCGAAATCTGTTTTCATCCGTTCCATCCGTGTTTCAAAAACCTCGGTGAGAACTATTCATTGTTCATTATCCGTTATCCATTATTGAAGCGGCGGAACGCCGCTTCTCCCCAAGTGCCGCCCGCGCCCCGGAGGGGGCGAAACAAAAGTAACCCCATGCGCGCCGCGAAGCGCGCGCTTGGGGAACGCCCCGCTCTCCTGCCGCGCCTGAAAGGCGCAACTGCCCGAAGAGCCTTTGAGGTCTTGCGGATCACGCCGTTCCCGCAGGGGCGGTTGCGCCTTTCAGGCGCGTGTTCTTTTTGAGGCCCTGCCCCAAGCGGCGTTCCGCCGCATGGGGTTATTCTTGTTCCGCATTCCATGCGGATTCCTCACGCAATTCAAAGGAATACAGGGCGGAAGCCCGTCCTCCTTCAACTTCGCGGTTTCCTTTGCGTTCTTTGCGTTGAAAGAAAAAGAGGAGAGATGAGAGGAACAGAGGCAGTGAATAATGAATAACGGATAGAGAATAATTGAGTGTTCAAAGTTTTTGCCTAAGCAAAAACCTCGGTGAGAACTATTCATTGTTCATTATCCGTTATTCATTGTTCATCTCATCTCTCCTCTTTTTTCTTCCTTCTTTCTCTTCTGTTCCTTCCCGGTTCGGACTTTCGATTCTCAACTAAAAAAGCGTTCCCGCGGACGGGAACGCTTTTTTTTTTGAGCTTTCGGGAAGCCGGAATCACTGCGGATCAGCCTCGTCGGACGCCGCGACCTCCGCGGGAGCGGATTCCGGAGCGGTTTCGGGCTGATCTTCGAGCACGCCGCCGAGCGTCGTGAGACGCATGTGACGGTAGGCGGGAAGACCGGTCCCGGACGGGATGAGATGCCCCATGATGACGTTTTCCTTGAAGCCGTCGAGACGGTCCTTCTTGGAGAGCGTGGCAGCGTCGGTGAGGACGCGCGGCGTTTCCTGGAAGGACGCGGCGGAGATGAAGGATTCCGTTTCGAGCGAGGCCTTCGTGATGCCGAGGAGCACGGGAACGTAAGTCGCGGGCATACCGCCCTTGTCTTCGATGATTGCGTTCTCGCGGACGATGACGGAGCGATCGACCTTTTCGTCCCACAGATACTTCGTGTCGCCCGGATCGGTGACCTTGACCTTGCGGAGCATGCGCGCGACGATGATTTCGATGTGCTTGTCGTTGATGGTGACGCCCTGCACGCGATAGACCTTCTGAATTTCCTCGATGAGGTGATCCTGAATTTCGGCGAGACCGAGGATGTCGAGGATTTCGTGCGGATCGGGCGAACCTTCGGTGAGGAGCTGTCCCTTGCGGACGTAGTCGCCTTCCTGCACGACGATGTGCTTGCCGTGCGGGATCAGGTGCTCGAAGGTCGTGCCGTCGGGCGCGGTGATCGTGAGGCGTTTCTTGCCGCGGAGCGTGTTCCCGTAGGAGACGGTGCCTTCGGAACGCGCCATTTCGGCGGTGTCCTTCGGACGGCGGGCTTCAAAGAGCTCGGCGACGCGCGGCAGACCGCCGGTGATGTCCTGCGTCTTGGAGGCGGAACGCGGCGTCTTCGCGAGGAGCGCGCCGGGAAGAATTTCGTCGCCTTCGGAGACGACGACCTGCGCGCCGGTCGGAATGGCGTGCTCGGCGACGCACTTGCCCTTGGAATAAACGAGCACGGAAGGATTGAGGTCGTCGCTGTGTTCGATGACGACGGTCTGCACCTGGCCGGTGGCCTCGTTCATTTCCGCGGAGACGGTGACTCCCGGAATCATGTCGCGGAACTTGATCGTTCCCGCCTTTTCGGAGAGAATCGGGATGTTGTGCGGGTCCCACTTCGCGAGGAGATCGCCGGTGCGGATGACGCCGCCGTCGAGCACGGAAAGGAACGTGCCGATGACGACTTCGTGCTCGTCGAGCACCTTGGAGGGATCCTTTTCGTCGAGAATTTCGACGGATCCCGTCTTGTTGAGCACGACGGCGATGTTCTGGGCGACTTCCACGTAACGGAGATTCTTGTAGCGGACGATGCCGCCGATGGGCACGCGGATTTCCGGATTCTTGAGAATCTGATTCGCGATGCCGCCGATGTGGAACGTGCGCATGGTGAGCTGGGTGCCCGGCTCGCCGATGGACTGCGCCGCGATGATGCCGACGGAAGTGCCGCGTTCGACGAGGCGCCCCGTGGACGGGTCGAGCCCGTAGGCCTTCGCGGGAATGCTGTTCACCTTCATGTGCGTGAGCGGCGACATGACCTTGACGCGTTCGATGCCGGAATCCTCGATCTTCTTCGCGACTTCGGTCGAAATCATTTCGCCGGCGCGGACGAAGATTTCGTCCGGGTTCTGCGGGTTGCGGACGTCGTCGCTGGAGCAGCGGCCCTCGATGCGTTCGTAGAGACGGATGATTTCGTCCTCGCCGTCGCGGATCGCCTTCTTCCAGATGCCGTCGCGGTTGCCGTCGTCCACTTCGGAGACGATGACGTCCATCGCCACGTCGCAGAGCTTGCGGGTCATGTAACCGGCGTCGGCGGTCTTGAGCGCGGTGTCGGCGAGACCCTTGCGCGCGCCGTGAGTGGAGATGAAGTATTCGCCGATGGTCAGACCGTCGCGGAAGGAGGAAAGAATCGGGCGTTCGATGATTTCGCCGTTCGGCTTGGCCATGAGGCCGCGGGCTCCGCAGAGCTGACGGACCTGCTGCTTGTTGCCTCGGGCGCCGGAGTCCATCATGACGTAAACCGGATTCAGAATCCAGCGGCCCGAATTGCGCGGGTCGGAAGCGGGCTGTTCGACGCTGCGCGCGGGAACGGCGGAGGCTTCGAGCGTCTTGAACACGGAGGAGGCGATTTCGTTGGTCGCCTTCGTCCAGATGTTGACGGTCTTGTTGTAGCGTTCGCCGGCGGTGATGATGCCCTTCTTGTATTGGGCTTCGACTTCATCGCACTCGCCCTGGGACTTTTCGACGATCGCCTTCTTTTCCTTCGGGAAAATCATGTCGCCGATACCGATCGAAATGCCGGCGCGCGTCGCCATGCGGAAGCCCATCGCCTTCAGCGCGTCCACGACGGGACCGACGCCTTCCTTGCCGACGAGACGGTAGGAGGAAAGGATGAGGTCTCCGATCTGCCCCTTCTTGACGGGGAAGTTGATGAAGCCCATGCCTTCGTGCTCCTTGTCCTCGCCGGCTTCCGTGCGGTTCTTCGGCCAGATCTGGTTATAGACGATGCGACCGATCGTGGTGCGGATGACCTTCTTTTCGGCGTTCCCGTAAATGGTCTTGCGGCCGTAGTCGGGATTGACGAAATCCACCCAGTCGTGGAAGTGCAGCGCGCCGTCGATTTCGGCGGTCTGCGCCTCTTCGACGGAGCCGATGACGGGAACGTGCGTCTGTCCGAGTTCCTCCGGAGTCTTCGGCGGCTGGAAGGTCAGGTAGTAGGAGCCGAGCACGATGTCCTGCGACGGCGTGATGATCGGCTTGCCGCTGGACGGGGAGAAGATGTTGTTCGTCGAAAGCATGAGGAGCTTGCACTCCATGATGGCTTCCGTCGAGAGCGGGACGTGCACCGCCATCTGGTCGCCGTCGAAGTCCGCGTTGAACGCGGTGCAGGTCAGCGGGTGCAGACGAATGGCGTCGCCTTCGATGAGGACGGGATCGAACGCCTGGATCGAGAGCCGGTGCAGCGTCGGCGCGCGGTTGAGCATGACCGGGTGGCCCTTGGTGACTTCCTCGAGAATATCCCAGACTTCCGGCGGACGCTTTTCGATCATCTTGCGGGCGCCGCGGACGGTGTGCACGAAGCCGAGCTCCTTCAGGCGGCGGATGATGAACGGTTCAAAGAGCACGAGCGCCATCTTCTTCGGCAGACCGCACTGATTGAGCTTCAGATCCGGGCCGATGACGATGACGGAACGTCCGGAGTAGTCCACGCGCTTGCCGAGGAGGTTCTGACGGAAACGGCCCTGCTTGCCCTTGAGCATGTCGCTGAGGGACTTGAGCGGACGGTTGCCCGCGCCGGTGACCGCGCGGCCGTGGCGGCCGTTGTCGAAGAGCGCGTCCACCGCTTCCTGAAGCATGCGCTTTTCGTTGTTGATGATGACGTCCGGCGTCTTCAGCTGGAGAAGACTGCGGAGACGGTTGTTGCGGTTGATGACGCGGCGGTAGAGGTCGTTGAGGTCGGACGTCGCGAAACGGCCGCCGTCGAGCGGAACGAGCGGACGCAGGTCCGGCGGAATCACCGGCAGCACCTCGAGAATCATCCATTCCGGACGGTTGCCGGATTCGATGAAGCCCTGAATGACCTTGAGCCGGCGGGCGAACTTGATCTTCGCCTGCTTGGAACGCGTGTTCGCCATCTGTTCCTGCAGCTCCTGCACGACCTTGGGCAGGTCGAGGGAGGCGAGAACGTCGCGGAGCGCTTCCGCGCCCATCTTGGCGACGAAGGCGTCGTCGCCGTATTCGGCCTGCGCCTGCGAATATTCGTCTTCGGTGAGCAGCTGTTTCGTCTCGAACGGCGTCTTGCCCGGATCGACGATCAGGTATTTTTCATAGTAGATGACGGATTCGAGCTGGCGCGCCGTCATGTCGAGCAGGAGCCCGAGACGGGACGGCATCGACTTCAGGAACCAGATGTGGGACACGGGAACGGCGAGTTCGATGTGCCCCATGCGGCGGCGGCGTTCCCGCGCGACGGTGACCTCGACGCCGCAACGGTCGCAGACGACGCCCTTGTACTTGATGCGCTTGTACTTGCCGCAGGCGCATTCGTAATCGCGCACCGGCCCGAAAATACGCTGGCAGAAAAGTCCGCCCGGTTCGGGTTTGAACGTGCGGTAGTTGATGGTTTCCGGGTTCTTGACTTCGCCGTGCGACCACTGGCGGATCACGTCGGGCGACGCGAGCGAAATGGACACGTAGTCGAAATTCTGCTCCGCGGAATTGACTTCGGATTCTGCGTTGTTGATCATTGTTCGGTAAAATTGAGTTGACGTTTTTCTTGTTCGCGGCGGGAACGCGTTTCCCGGAAAGTTTTTCTTCCTGTTCCGAAAAAAGCGTTCCCGCGCCGGCTCAGAGCTGCTTCGTGGAGTCGCCGAGCTGGACGTTCAGCGCCAGCGACTGAAGTTCCTTCATGAGAACGTTGAACGACTGCGGCGTTCCCGCGGCGAGCGAGTTGTCGCCCTTGACGATCTGCTCGTAAATCTTCGTGCGGCCGACCGTGTCGTCGGACTTCACCGTCAGCATTTCCTGCAGAACGTGCGCCGCGCCGTAGGCTTCGAGCGCCCAGACTTCCATTTCCCCGAGTCGCTGGCCGCCGTACTGAGCCTTGCCGCCCAGAGGCTGCTGCGTGATCAGGCTGTAGGGACCGACCGCGCGGGCGTGAATCTTGTCCGCCACGAGGTGGTTCAGCTTCATCATGTAGATGACGCCGACGACGACGTCCTGGTCGAACGCTTCGCCGGTGAGCCCGTTGTAGAGCAGCGTCTTTCCGCTGTGCGGGAGCCCCGCCTTGTCGAGGTAGCCGCGGATGGTCTCTTCGGGAACGCCGTCGAAGATAGGCGTGGACACCTTGATGCCGGCGGGCAGACCGTGGTCGGCGGCGGGCGGGAGCGTCATTTCGTCGAAGCCGCCCGTCTGAATCTGCAGGCCGAGCTTCTTGCACGCCCAGCCCAGGTGCGTTTCAAGAACCTGCCCGACGTTCATTCGGGAAGGAACGCCCAGAGGATTCAGGCAGATGTCCACCGGCGTGCCGTCCGGCAGGTAAGGCATGTCCTCCACGGGAACGATTCGGGCGACGACGCCCTTGTTCCCGTGACGGCCCGCCATCTTGTCGCCGACCTGAATCTTGCGCTTGACGGCGATGTAGACCTTGACGTTCTTGATCGTGCCCGAATCGTCTTCGCCGGCTTCGATGGCGGCGGACTTGCGGTCGCGCTCCTCCTCGAGGTCGTTGAACTTGCGGAGGAAATCCTCGACGATGCGCATGATCTTGATGCGCACGGGAGACTGCGGCATGTCGATGTATTTCGGCACCGAAGCGAGCTTGCGGAGCAGCGTCTTCGTGATCTTGCGCCCCGCGGGAATGATGACTTCCTTCGTGTCGCTGTTGACGACGTCGAGCGGGATCTTTTCGCCGAGAAGAATGTTGGAGAGCGATTCCGTGAGCTCGTCGCGGAGCTTGTCCGTCTGGTTGCGGAAGTTCTCGTTCACGCTCTTCATCATGCGGCGCTGGTCGGAGTGGGAGAGCTTCTCGTTCTCCTTGTCCGAACGCGTGGAGACCTTGACGTCCATGATGATGCCGTACGTTCCCGAAGGCACCTTGAGGGAGGAGTCCTTGACGTCCGCCGCCTTTTCGCCGAAGATGGCGCGGAGGAGCTTCTCTTCCGGCGCGAGCTCGGTCTCGGACTTCGGCGTGATCTTGCCGACGAGAATGTCGCCCGGATGCACTTCCGCGCCGACGCGGATGACGCCGTCGCGGCCGAGGTTCTTGAGCGCCTCTTCGCCGACGTTCGGAATGTCTCGGGTGATTTCTTCCGGCCCGAGCTTGGTGTCGCGGGCGGTGACTTCAAATTCTTCGATGTGGATCGAGGTGAAGACGTCGTCCTTGATCACGCGTTCGCTGAGCAGAATGGCGTCCTCGAAGTTGTAGCCGTTCCACGGCATGAACGCGACGAGCACGTTGCGGCCGAGAGCGAGCTCGCCGCCTTCCGTCGAAGCGCCGTCGGCGATGCACTGCCCCTTCTTGACCTTCTCGCCCTTCCTGACGGACGGACGCTGGTTGAAGCACGTGGTCGCGTTCGAGCGGAGGAACTTGCGGAGCTCGTACACCTGCGCGTCGGAGGAGTCCGGATTTTTCCCGTCCTTCGTGACGATGATTCTGCGCGCGTCCACGGAGGCGACGACGCCGTCCTGCTTCGCGAGCACGACGGTCTTGGAGTCTTCCGCGATGCGCTTTTCCAGACCGGTGCCGACGAACGGAGCCTGCGGCTGCAGCAGCGGCACGCCCTGGCGCTGCATGTTCGAGCCCATGAGCGCGCGGTTCGCGTCGTCGTGTTCGAGGAACGGAATCAGTCCCGCGGCGACGGAAACGACCTGCTTCGGCGAAACGTCCATCAGATCCACTTCCTCGGGATCGATCACGAGAACGTCGTCGCGGTAGCGCACGGTGACCTTGCCGACGAGATTGCCGGACTCGTCCACTTCCGAATTGGCCTGCGCGACCTTGTAGTTCTCTTCCTCGTCCGCCGTGAAATACTTCACGACGTCGGTGACCTTGCCCTTCTTGACGATGCGGTACGGCGCTTCGATGAAGCCGAACTCGTTCACGCGGGCGTAGGTGGAAAGCGAATTGATGAGGCCGATGTTCGGGCCTTCAGGCGTTTCGATCGGGCAGATGCGGCCGTAGTGCGACGGGTGAACGTCTCGGACTTCGAAGCCCGCGCGGTCGCGGTTGAGGCCTCCCGGCCCGAGAGCGGACAAGCGGCGCTTGTGCGTGAGCTCGGACAGCGGATTGATCTGGTCCATGAACTGCGAAAGCTGGCTGCGCGCGAAGAAATCGCGCACGACCGTGGAAAGCGCCTTCGGGTTGATGAGCTTGCCCGGAGTCACGGAATCGACGCTCTGGTCGTACATCGACATGCGGTCGCGGACGTGGCGTTCCGTGCGGGCGAGCCCGACGCGGCACTGATTCGCGAGCAGTTCGCCGACGTTGCGGACGCGACGCGCGCCGAGGTGGTCGATGTCGTCCACGACGCCGTCCCCGCGCTTGAGATTGCAGAGGTATTTCGTCGCCTGAACGAGGTCTTCCGTCTGAATCGTGCGGGTGGAAATGGGCGTGTCGAGCTTGAGCTTCTGATTGACCTTGTAACGGCCGACGCCGCCGAGATCGTAGCGCTTCGGATCGTGGAAAAGACGCTTCAGCAGAGAGCGCGCGTTCGGAATCGTCGGCGGTTCGCCCGGACGGAGCACCTTGTAGATGTCCTTGAGCGCCTCTTCCTCGTTGCGGGTGGGATCCTTCTTCAGCGCGCGAATGATCGCGCCGTCGTCCACCGACGTGTCGATGACGCGGACCGAGCCGATGCCGATCTTCTCGATCTCGCGCAGAATGGTCTTGGTGATCGGTTCGAAGGCGCGGGCGAGCACCTTGCCCTTTTCGGAGTCGATGATGTCCTCGACGAGAACGAACTTGGAGACGCCGTCCATTTCGATCGCCTTCTTGATCTTGAGCGTCTCGAACTTGTAGAAGAGCTCCATGATCTGCGCGTCGGTGCTGAAGCCCCAGGCGCGGAGAAGCGTCGTGATGAGAAATTTGCGGCGGCGGCGGCGGCGGTCGAGATAGACGTAGAGCAGATCGTTCTGGTCGAACTGCACCTCAAGCCAGGTGCCGCGGTCGGGAATGATGCGGAAGGCGTAGAGCGTCTTGCCGCTGGAATGGTCGCTCTGTTCGAAGCAGATGCCGGGCGAACGATGGAGCTGGCTGACGATGACGCGCTCGGCGCCGTTGATGATGAACGAGCCGCGTTCGGTGATCAGCGGCATTTCGCCCATGAAGATCTCTTCTTCCTTGACGTTGTCGCCTTCGCAGAGACGGAGCTTGAGGAAGAGCGAAACCGAGTACGTGATGCCTTCGCGGATGCACTCGAGTTCCGTGTATTTCGGTCCTTTCAGGTCGTAGCTGACGTACTCCAGACGGCAACGGCTGTCGTAGCTCTCAATCGGAAAAACTTCCTTGAATACGGCCTGCAACCCCACGTCCCGTCTCTTGTCGGGATCAAGATCGCGCTGAAGAAATTCCACATAGGAATTGATCTGGTTTTCGATGAGATTGGGCGGAGGGATGACCTCGCGCAAGGTTCCAAAATTTTGACGCTCAGACATATCGTTTGCTGAAAGTGATTGATTGAGTGTGCTGCTGAATGTGTTCGGGAACGTTGAATCGGGCGTTCCCGCGCCCGTTCGGACAACGCTTCCGGAAGAAGGCCCGCGCGTTTCCGCGCCCGTCGTCCCCGCCTTCATTCCGCGAAACGAAAGGCGTGAAAACCCCGTTTCGCTTTAAGCCGCGAATGCGGACAGCGTTCCCCGCTGCCCGCAAATCGCGAATCGAAAGAAAAGAAGTGAGGCAAAATTATTTGACCTCGACTTCGGCGCCGGCCGCTTTGAGCTTGGCTTCGATTTCCTTCGCTTCTTCCTTCGTGCAACCTTCCTTGACCGGCTTCGGAGCGCTTTCGACGAGGTCTTTCGCTTCCTTGAGGCCGAGTCCGGTGATCGCGCGGACTTCCTTGATGACGTTGATCGGGCTCGCGCCTTTCGCCTTCAGGATGACGTCGAACTCGGTCTTTTCTTCGGCAGGAGCAGCGCCCGCGGCCGGACCGGCGGCGACGACTGTAGCTGCGGCGGAAACGCCCCAGAGTTCTTCGAGTTCTTTGACCAGCGCGACCATTTCCTTGACGGGCTGGGCGCTGAGCCATTCGATGACTTGTTCTTTCGTGATGTCTGACATGATTTTGTTTTTCCTTGAATGATTAGCGTCCGACTGCTCGGACATTTAAGGGGAAAACCCCTAACCTTGTTCCTTGGATTTTTCCCGTTCCCGCGAAACGCGTCCGCGGGAACGAAAAATTGATTTCTCGCGAGGCGGAGAAAGCGCGGTTCCGCACGCTTCTCCGCGCGGAGCGGATCACTCGGCGGCGGGAGCGCCTTCCTCCTTTTCGTTCTTCGCCACGAGAACGCGCACGAACTGCGACGCCGGCGTGGAGAGGAGGGAAAGGAAGTGCGCGCGCGCTTCCGGAAGCGTCGGGAGCTTGGAGAGCTCTTCGATCGCGGCCTTGTCGAGCAGTTCGCCTTCCACGATGCCGGTCTTGATTTCAAGACGGGTCGTGTCCTTGAAGAATTTGATCAGCGCCTTGGCGACCGCGCTCGGATTTTCTCCGCCGACGACGATGGCCGTGTGCCCCGTGAGATGAGAGGAGACGTCCGGAAGCCCGGCGTCCTTCATCGCGATGTTGAGGATGCTGTTCTTGACGACGTGATATTCGCCGCCGAATTCACGGATCGCGTTGCGGATGGTCGCCGCGTCGACGACCGTCACGTGCGTGAAGTCCGTCAAAAAAAGATAGTTCGACTTCGCGAGATGCGCGGCGACTTCTTCAACCAGAAATTTCTTTTCAGATCTCATTGTTCAATCTCCCTTGGCTTAGGCAACATAGGGTTTGACGTCGATCCTGACGCCCGGGCTCATCGTGGAGCTGACCGTCAGCGACTTGATGAACTTCGCGCCCTTGAGGGCTTCCGGCTGCGCCTTGACGAGCGCGCGGATCGCCTCTTCGGCGTTCTCCGCCAGCGCCTTCGCTTCGAAGGATCGCTTGCCGACGACGATGGAAATGTTCGCCGTCTTGTCCATCTTGAACTCGACGCGGCCGCCCTTCACCGCCTTGATCGTCGCGGGAATGTCGTCGGAAACCGTGCCCGACTTCGGGTTCGGCATCAGTCCGCGGGGACCGAGCACGCGGGCGACCTTGCGGACTTCCTTCATCGCGGACACCGTGGAGACGGCGACGTCGAATCCGGTCCAGCCCGAGCTGACCTTGGCGATGAGATCGGCGAGACCCGCTTCGTCCGCGCCGGCGGCGAGAGCCTCTTCCGGCTTTTCCGTGAAGACGATCACGGACACCTTCTTGCCGCTGCCGTTCGGGAGCGAGACCGTGCCGCGGACCATCTGGTCGGACTGCTTGGGATCGACGCCGAGACGGGCGCTGACCTCCACCGTTTCATCGAATTTGGCGACCGGCATTTTCTTGAGCACTTCGATCGCTTCCGCGACCGTGTAGCTCGCCGTCAGATCGCCGGCGGCGAGGGCCGCCTTGTATCGTTTGGATTGCTTTTTTGACATATCGACTTTTGTTTGTCTCCTGCTTGAGCGCAGTAAAAAAATTGGAATTGGTGATTCTGACATTCGCGGGAACGCGACGCAAGAAAAATCTCCGCCGCGTTCCCGCGAAAAATCAGATCGAACTTAACCGACGACCTCGATGCCCATCGAGCGGGCCGTGCCTTCGATCATTCGGGCGGCCTGTTCCGCGTCCACCGCGTTCAGGTCCTTCTTCTTGATTTCGACGATTTCGAGAATCTGCTTGCGCGTCACCTTGCCGACCTTGTCCTTGTTGGGGACGCCGGAGCCGCTTTCGATCTTCGCGGCCTTCTTGAGAAGGACGGAAGCCGGAGGCGTCTTGAGGATGAACGTGAAGGATTTGTCCTGGTAAACCGTGATGACGACCGGGAGAATCATTCCCGCCTGGTCTTTCGTGCGAGCGTTGTACTCCTTGCAGAACGCCATGATGTTGACGCCCTTCGCGCCGAGGGCCGGGCCGACCGGAGGAGCCGGATTCGCCGCGCCCGCCGGGAGCTGGAGCCTGATTTCACCTACTACTTTTTTTGCCATTGATGTATCTTCTTAAATTGTTGTCCGTATGCGTGCTTCAGCTTTCCGAGACGCGCTCCACCTGCCAGAACTCGAGTTCGACAGGGGTCAGACGACCGAAGATGGACACGGAGACCTGCATCTTTCCGCGTTCGACGTCGATGGAGTCGATCGTTCCCGCGAGGTTCATGAAGGGGCCGTCGGTGATCTTGACTTCCTCGCCGACGTTGAACTGCACCTTCGGCACAGTCTTGCCCTCCGCCGCGCGGACCTGCTCCAGAATCAGTTCGATTTCCGAAGGTTTCAGCGCGACAGGATGTTCGCCGCCGATGAAGTCGATGACGCCCTGAACGTTGCGGACGAAAAACCACGGCTGATTGATCAGCTTGCCGTTTTCGTCGAAAAGACGCATCCGAAGGAAAATGTAGCCCGGATAGAGCTTGCGGACGCGCGTGGAGCGCTTGCCTCCGCGCACTTCCGAAACGGTTTCCGTCGGCATGAGCACCTCCGCGACGTAGTCCGCCATTCCGGGTTCGATCTGAACGAACTTGTCGAGGTACTTCTTGACCTTCTGCTCCATGTTGGAGAGCGTCTGAATGGCGTACCACCGGAAGCCGTCGCCTGCGTCACTTGGGTTCATCTGCGTTTCGTGTCTCTGAAAGTTTAAGCGTTGGAAAAGAGCGCCTGAATCAAGCGCTCACGAGTCGGGTCAAAAACTGAATCAAGTTCGCCAGCGAAAAGTCGAACAGGAAGATGACGCAGGTCAGAACGATGACCGCGACGCACACCACGACGGTGTACTGAACCCATTCGCGAGGCTTCGGCCAGATGGCCTTCTTGAACACCTCGGAATAGGTCTCATTCCAGAATCGGCGCAATGCGTCGAAGAACTTGATGATTTTTGAAAACATTTCTTTTAGTGGCAGGGCGGGAGGGGATCGAACCCCCAACTTGCGGTTTTGGAGACCGCTGCTCTACCAATTGAACTACCGCCCTGTTAAACTAAAAAATTGTTCAGCCCGTTCCGGACCCGCGGGAACGTTCCCGCAAATCCGGAACGAACCCGACGCGTCACTTGACGATTTCGACGATCTTGCCGGAACCGATCGTGCGGCCGCCTTCGCGGATAGCGAAGCGCTGACCTTTTTCCATGGCGACCGGCTTGCCGAGTTCGATTTCGATTTCCACGTTGTCGCCCGGCATGACCATTTCCGTTCCCGCGGGGAGACGGACGATGCCCGTGACGTCGGCCGTGCCGAAGAAGAACTGCGGACGGTAGTTGGTGAAGAACGGCGTGTGGCGTCCGCCTTCATCCTTCGTGAGGACGTAAATCTGAGCCTTGGCCTGCGTGTGCGGGTGAATGGAGCCCGGCTTCGCGAGCACCTGACCGCGCTGCACCTGATCCTTTTCGATGCCGCGGAGGAGAACGCCGACGTTGTCGCCCGCGAGACCTTCGTCGAGGCTCTTGCGGAACATTTCAACGCCCGTGACCGTGGACTTCTGCGTGTCCGCGAGACCGACGATTTCGATTTCTTCGCCGACCTTGACCTTGCCGCGCTCGATGCGGCCCGTGGCGACCGTGCCGCGGCCCGTGATGGAGAACACGTCTTCGACGGACATCATGAACGGCTGGTCGATCGCGCGTTCCGGTTCCGGAATTTCGCTGTCGAGAACGTCCATGAGTTCGGAAACGGCCTTGTAGCCCGGACCTTCGGCGTTGTTCGCGGCGGCGTCTTCGAGAGCCTGCGTCGCGGAACCGCGGACGATCTTGGCGTTGTCGCCGTCGAACTCATACTTGTTGAGGAGGTCGCGGATTTCCATTTCGACGAGCTCGAGCAGATCCGGGTCGTCGAGAAGGTCGCACTTGTTCAGCCAGACGACGATTTTCGGCACGCCGACCTGACGGGCGAGAAGAATGTGCTCGCGCGTCTGCGGCATGGGTCCGTCGGCGGCGGAAACGACGAGGATGGCGCCGTCCATCTGGGCCGCGCCGGTGATCATGTTCTTGACGAAGTCGGCGTGACCCGGGCAGTCGACGTGCGCGTAGTGACGCTTTTCGGTTTCGTATTCGACGTGCGCAGCGGCGATCGTGACCGTCTTGGTCGCGTCGCGGACCGTTCCGCCTTTCGCGATGTCCGCGTAAGCCTTGACGACCGCGAGACCCTTGCAGGCCTGGACGGCGAGGATAGCGGCCGTCGTGGTCGTTTTGCCGTGGTCGATGTGACCGATGGTGCCGACATTGACGTGCGGTTTCGTACGAACGAAGGTTTCTTTAGCCATAGTATCTTGTTTTTGTTGTTATTGTTGTTGTGAAAGTGATGAATGGAGCCCCCGAGCAGACTTGAACTGCCGACCTCGTCCTTACCAAGGACGCGCTCTACCGACTGAGCTACAAGGGC
>JBJEVP010000002.1:0-4548 GCA_051884475.1 Candidatus Spyradosoma sp. | reverse complement strand
GTGCGCAAATAAAAACGCGTTCCCGCCGGGAACGCGAATCATTTTCCGCGAAAGCTGGTGCCGAAGGCGGGGATCGAACCCGCACGCCCGAAGGCAGCGGATTTTAAGTCCGCAGCGTCTGCCATTCCGCCACTTCGGCGTTTCGCGTGACGGCGGAAAAAACTATATGCCCCGGGCCGTCCGCGCGAGATTTTTTTGAACGAGGAAAATCAGCGCGCGAAATTCACCTCGACGCCGCGGGCGGCCCAGGCGGCGACGAAATCGGCTTCGAGCTCGCGGAAGTTCTTCCGGCCTCCGAGCAGCGCTTTTTTCGCCTTGGCGGGATCCTTCGGGAGCGTGCGCGCGAAGGCGTCGAAGGCCTTGATTCCGCGCTCGCCGTCGAGATGAAAATAGAACGCGAGCACCATCGCCGCGAGCGTGTAGTTGCGGTGCGGGTGCTCCTTCGCCGTGGGGCCGCTTCTGCAGTAAAATTCGTCCTGCGTGAAATCGAAGAAGCGTTCGAGGGAAAACGGCAGATTCCAACGCCCGGAGTAGCGCGCTCCCGCATCGGCGATGCGGCGGAACGCTCCGGAAAAATCGAAGAACTCTCCGTCGTAGGGCGTGTAGCCGACGTATTCGGACATGCCTTCGTTCGCCCAGGTCGATTTGGAAAGCACGCCGCAGGTGAGCTGGTGCGTGATTTCGTGCACGAGCACGTGCGTGTCGGGAATGCCTTTGGAGAGCTTGCCCTGCGCGTCGATGCCGAGCGACGGGAACGGCACGATCGTGCGGTCGCCGCGGATGTCGTCTTCGCGGATTTTTCCCTTTTTGTCCGCCATCCGGTAGGAGAACACGCCCGCCGAGCCTTCGGGGCCGCCGAGCGCGTGGTAGGACTCCATGTCGCGCGCGAGCACGGCGTCTAGCTTGCCCTTGGCGGCGCGGGAACGCTTGTCGGCGCGCGGGAACGGGAGAGGCATGGCGCGCACGGCGCAGAGCGTGCCTTCGTAGAGCCGCCCTATCGCGTCGCAGGCCTCGTCGTCGAGCGGGACGGGGCTGGTGAAGCGGAAATTGTTCGTGACGTAGACGCTTTCGGAAGCGTTCCCGCCGCCGCGTTTCTTGCGGGAACGTTCTTCCTTGAGCCGGAAATTGTCCGGACCGGGCACCTTGTCCGGCCAGGTCTTTCCCATGTGCACCGCTTCCTTTTCGACGAAGGCGCGGTCATCCTCGGAAAGCTGGGCGAGCGGCACGACGAAGGTGCGCCCGTTTTCGAGGCGGAGCGTGACGCGCTCGCCCTCGCGGGAAACGAAGTCCGCGCTGACCGTCTTGCCGTCCGCCCGCGTCCACGTGCGCGGCTCCGCCGTTCCCGCGAGCGGGAACAGCAGGACGAACGCGAACAGAAGCAGGATACGCACGCGGGGAAATCTGAATTGAATGCCGGGAGCTTAACGCCCGAAGCTCAGTGGAATTTTCCTTCGGGCATTGCGCGTCAGGCTCCCGACCGTTTCACGCGATCGGCGTGACGCCCTTCTTCAGAATGACGTTGCCGTATTTCGCGGTCTCGCCGGAAATGACGACCGCGTAGGCCTTTTTCGCGCGTTCGTAAAACGCGAAGCGCTCGACGCGTTCGATTTCGCCGTCGTAGCCGAGAGCCTTGCGGTACTTGGCCTCGACCGCGGGATCGAGCGAATCGCCGGGAACGGCTTCCATCATGATCACGGGAACGGCGTAGGCGTCCAGCTCGAACAGCGGAATGATGCCCGCGAGCAGCGTGTCCGCTCCGATTCCGTCGGCGCGGACGACCTTTTCGTTGAACGTGTGCGCGGGAAAATGCGCGTCGGAGATGACGATTTCGTCGCCGTGGCCCATTTCCGCGAGAATTTTGAGCAGTTCCGGAGAAACTGCGGGAGAGATTCCTTTAAGCATTTTTTTCCAGATTTTAATTTTTAACTATTGACTGTTAAGTCTTTTACCGGGTTTGAGGACGGAAGACTTGACGGCCGACAGTTGAAGCCGCGCGTCATTTCCCCGCCTTGCCGAGCCTGTAGCCGGCGTAGGTGTCGGTGTTGTAGAGCGGCTGCCCCTCGGGAACGGCGTAGCCGATGCTCTTGCGGATGGCGAGGAAGTCCTTCACGCCCTGTTCGCCGACCTGATTGAGCGGCGCCTTGTGCAGCCCCGCGAGCAGCACCATGCGGCAGTAGGCGTCCGCGTTCTCCATGAACCAGAACGCTTCCTCCACGTGTCGCGCGCCCGTGATCACGCCGTGATTTTCCATGAACACGACGGTGGACTGCTTCGCGGCTTCCGCGACGGCGGCGGCGGTCTCCGGCGAGCCGGGCGTGCCGTAGGGCGCCAGCGCGATGTGCCCGAGGAAGATGTCCGCTTCGGGATTGATGCCCGAGGGCGGCACGATTCCCGCGAACAGGAACGCGTTGCAGTGCGGCGGATGCGCGTGGATGCAGGAGTTGACGCCCACGGACTTCATCATCGCGATGTGCGTCTTCACTTCGCTCGTCGAGGGACGGACGCCCGCCTTCTGCCGGCCTTCCATATCGACGAGGCAGATGTCCTCGGGCTTCATGAAGCCCTTGGAAATCAGCGTCGGAGAGCACAGCAGAAGATTCCGCGAGACGCGGACGGAAATGTTTCCGCCGTTCCCGTCCACGTATTCGCGCGCCCAGAGACGACGGCCGATGTCGCACATGCGCTCCTTGATGACGCGGATTTCGGGCGAGTTGAAGAACGCCTCGACCTCCTCGCGGGAACGCGGATCGTGCTTTTCCCACGGGAAGATGAAGTCGGGCAGTTCGGGTTTGATGAACCAGTCGGAAGATTCTGATGACATGACTTTTTTGATGGATTGTTGAAAATGAAGAAAGACGGGGAAGCGGAGGAAATGCAGTTTCCGATTCCTGAATTTTAATCGCGCGGAGCGAGTCTGCGGTAGGCTTCGGCGTTCGGGCCGGGCAGGCAGGTCTCGTATTCGATGCCGAAGGCTTCGCGCGCGGCTTCCGGCGACGGGAACACGCCCGCGCCCGCGAACGCGAACATCGCCGCGCCGAGCACGGTGCTTTCGGAAACCTTCGAAATCTTCACCGGAAGATTCAGCACGTCCGCGCGGATCTGCGTCCAGACCTTGTTGCGCGCACCGCCGCCGACGAGCACCAGGCACTCGCTCCGGAACCCGCCGACGGATTCGAGGCGCGCCAGGCGCGACTTCAGCCGCCAGGTGAGCGCCTCCATCGCCGCGCGGTAAATGTGCGCGCGCGTGCGTCCGAGCACGAGCCCCTCGATGGAGCCCTTGCGGTCGCCGGACGGCAGAAAGTCGGGAACGAGCGTCACGCCGTTGCTCCCCGGCGGGAGCGCGGCGGCCTCGGCGTCCATCACGTCGTAGGATTCTCCGGCGTAGCAGAGCGCCTTGACCCACTCGATGATTCCGGAACCGATCCACTGCAGACCGGGATTGCGCAGCGCGGGAACGGCGTCGAGCTCCGCCGTCGCGCCGTCCTTGTAGTCCTCTGCGGAAAGCGTCGCCTGCGACGAACGCGCCATGAGGATTTCCCACGTTCCCGAGGAAAGCACGGGCTGATCCTTCTCCGCGCCGGAACCGAACACGGCGAACTGCGTGTCGTGTCCGGCGGAGACGACAGGCACGCCGGCGAGCTCGGGAACGCCGAAGAGCGTTTCCGCCGCGCGCGCGGTGACGGCGCCGATGACTTTTCCCGCATCGACCATCGGCGGGAACAGGGACTTGTCGAGACCGAGCGCGCCGAGAATCTTTTCGGAAAATTCTCCGGTCGCGAGGTCGGTCATCTGCGACGTTCCCGCCATCGTGCGGTCGGTCGCCATCACGCCCGTGAGCCGGAACGCGAGAATGTTCGAAATGAAGAGCCAGGCCGCCGCCTTTTCGAAGAGTTCGGGGCGGTTTTCCTTGAGCCAGATGAGCTTGTAGATGGTGTTGAAGGCGAACGCGCCGACGCCGGAAACGCGGTTCAGCTCTTCCTGCGGAATGTATCTGCCGACGTTCGCCATCACCTCCGCCGTGCGCGGACATTTCCACGAAATGACGGGATAGAGCAGATTTCCGTCGGCGTCGACGAGAGCGCCGTCCACGCCGAAGGTCGTGATCGTGACGGCCTTGACCTGCGCCGCGTCCGTTCCCGCGAGCGCCTTGCGCGCGCAGTCCGCGAGCTGGGACAGAATCCGGTCGGCGTCCCAATGATGAAATTCCGAATTTTCCGGCGCGGGAACGGTGGAATTCGGCTGTGAGGCTTTCCCGACGATTTTTCCGGTTTCGTCGACGAGCATCGCGCGAACGTTCGTCGCGCCGCAATCAAGGCATAGAACAGACATCGGAGGGGGAATGAAATGGGTGAAGTTCAGGAATTCGGGGAGAAAATGAACGATGAACGGCGAACGACGCGGCGCGCACGGCCTTTTCACGGCTTCTGCGCCTTTCGGCTTCTTGCGCGCTGCGGCGTTCGTCGTTCACCGTCCGTCATTCATCGGCTCAATACTTGCCGTAGATCGGGCCGAAGTTCGCGCAGGCGCGGAAGTCGGCGCCTTCGGGAT
>JBJEVP010000001.1:0-4563 GCA_051884475.1 Candidatus Spyradosoma sp. | reverse complement strand
GGTCCGAGCCCTTCATCTGCCGAATTGTCTTGGTCGTTCGTTTCATCTTGAAAAAAATGATGATTTCAGGAAACCGGAAAAATTTCCGCCTCTTCCGAAAAAATTTCAATCCTCAATTTTCGCCCCGCTCCGCGTCCGGCTCCGGCCCGAAGCCCCAGAGCGAATGTCCGAGCTGGAACATGTTGCCGAAAATCAGCTCCGGATCCGGGAGCGCGGGCAGAAGCGTCTCGGGCATATGCGTTCCCGTGGCGACGCAGGCGACGGGCATTCCGACGGTTTCCGCCGCCTGAATGTCGAACGGCGAATCGCCGACCATGAGCGTCTCGGCGGGAACGGCGTCCATCGCGGCGAGCACCGCCTCGGAGTATTCGCGCTGAGGCTTGCGCCAGGGCATCTTTTCCGTTCCCGTACCGAAGGCGGCGTCGAGCAGGTCCGCCAGCCCGAGGTGCGCGAGCAGCGCGAGCGTGGCGTCGTGGTCCTTGTTCGTGAAGACGGCGGAGCGCACGCCGCGTTCCCGCAGATTGCGCAGAATCCACTTCACGCCCGGGAGCACGAAGACGCCCTCGAACATCACTTCGGGAAAGTGCTCGCGGAAGCGGCGTATGCCCTCGGGCGCGAGCTCGTCGCCGATGAGGCGCGACATCGTGAGCGAAATCGAGCCGCCGACTGCGGCGCGTATCGCCTCGAGGCTCTTGGGCACGAGGCCGAGCGATTCCGCGACGTCGCTGTAGCAGCGGTGAATCGCGGTGAAGTTGTCGATCAGCGTGCCGTCGAGGTCGAACAGCGCGGTGCGGATTTTTCCGGAATCGAAGTTCATTTTTTTGAAAAAAAATCGGTGAGGCCGCCCGTCAGTCCTCCGCGCAGCGGAGAACCGTCCATATCGCGGCGAAGCAGACTGCGAGCGTGAGAAAGACGTTCGTTCCCGCGACGAGAAAATCGCCGCGGCGGAGCAGCGCGACGGTCTCCAGGCCGAACGTGCTCATCGTGCTCATTCCGCCGAGAAATCCCGTGACGAGAAAAAGCCGCGCGGGAACGCACGCGAGAACGAAACCCTCGCGCGCGGAAAGCGCGGCGACCAGCCCGACGAGCGCGCACGCGAGCGCGTTCGCGACGAACGTCGCCGCCGGGAAGCGCGTCGCCCCGAACAGCGCGACCGTTCCCGCGCCGAGTCCCCAGCGGCAGACGCCGCCGAGACCGGCGCCGAGAAAAACGAGCATTGCGTCGCGAAACATTTTTTTTCAGCGGAAAGAAGAGAAAACGGACGGGAACGCCGTCATTTCCAGACGATTTCGAAGACGTTCGCCGCGCCCGACTTTCCCGCGCCCTTGACCGTGACCTTCAGCCTGGAGCCGTCGAGCGTCTTCGTGACGTTCTTTTCGGGCGCGTCCGTCAGCACGATCGCGGTCTTCGCCTTCTCCGGGCCGACGAAGCTCTCCGTGCCCCGAACGGTGTAGTAGGTCGTCGGGTCGCCGTCGAGCGCGGCGCCCTTGGCGTTGACCTTCGCGCCTTCGGGAACGTCGAACTTGAACTGTTCGACGCGGGAGGAAAACGCCTTGCCGCCTCGGTTGGCGAAGCGCATGAAGCGGATCTTCTTCGCGGGATCGAGCTTGGCCTCGACGTTCCCGCCGACGACCTTGGCCGCCAGCTTCGCCCACTTTTCCCCGTCGGTCGAGACTTCGAGCGTTCCCGCCTTCGCGGCGTCCGCGGAATCGAACGTCAGGTGAACGTAGGTCGCGGGAACGCCGTCGGGAAGCGCGAGTCCGAGCGACTGCCCCGGCTCGAACTTGACCTGCTCGTAAATCTTCGCGAGGCGCACGAACTGCTTGTCGCGCTCGGCCTGGGCGTTCTTCAGCTGCGGAATGTCCGTGAGCACGCGATAGAGCGCGCCTTCGCCGGACGAGGCGCCCTCGACGCTCTTTTTGCCCGCGATCGCCGTCCAGCTGTCCCTGTAGATCTTCGTGAGGAAAGGCATGACGACGAGTTCCGCGAGCCTGCTCGGATTCTGGTGCGGAGCGCCGATCTCCTTGGCGTGGGCGCACTGCTTCTCCATCGTCCGTTCCCGCGAGGCGTAGCATTTCGCCGCCCTGCAGGCGAATTCGAGGCGCTTTTTCGCGTCCGTGGTCGCGGCGAGCTTCACCGCGGCCTCGCCGAATTTTCCGGTTTCGCCGAGCGTGCGCACCCAGTATTCGATTTCGAGCCAGAGGTCGGGATTGTCGGCGGGAATCTGCTCGACGAGCGTCTCGCACGCGCTCTGCATTTTTTTGAACTCGGGAAGCAGCTTTTTCGCCGTCGCCGCGGAAAGCTTTCCGTTCTTGGAAAATTCCGCGGTCGCCTCGTCGACGAGCGGCTTGAACTCCGCGGATTCCTCGCGGCGGTAGCCGTGGCCGTTCTTCCCCTGGTCGGAACTGTGGTCGGCGAGCGTCTGCATCGCGTCGGCGTATTTCGGGAACAGCTGGCGGATGCCCGCCTTCCACGAGGCGACGGAGTCGAACGCGTCCACGTTCCAGCAGTAGTCGCCGACGCCGAAGAGCGCGATTTTCGAGGCTTCGGGCTTGTCCATCGGATTGGAGACGAAGCCGGAATACTTGTCGCGGTTCTCCTTCGCGAGTCCGTAGGTGCGGCCGAGCAGCAGCGCCGTCGAGCAGTAGTCGACGACCGGCCAGTTCCACCAGATGTAGGCCTTGCGCCGGATCCGCTTGTTGATCCAGTCCTGCCCTTCCGCCGTGATGTCGTGGCAGACGGAATCGCCCGTCCACATCACGTTCACGGACTTGTCGAGCTTTTCGCCGAGAATGTCGAGATAGTCCCCGCCGGACCACGCGCGGTTGTACTGGTTCGGGCAAAGCACGAGCGGCGCGCAGTCGCCTTTTTTCTTGAGCCAGGCGGTGGCGCGGTTGCAGGCCTCGGCGTGAAATTCGCCGTCGGCTCCGCCGAAGTCGTCGAAGAAGATCGCGAACGCGCGCACGCCGATTTTGTGAAGGCTCTCGAATTTTTCCTCCATGCGGCGATATTCGTTCTCCTTGTCGTTCTGATTGAAGCTCGCGCCGAGGTGAATCGCCCAGATGAAGTCGACGAAGTTCTCGCGGGAGACTTCGGCGAGCTCCTTGAGCTTCTTTGCCTCGTCCGCCGGATACGGGTCGCGCCAGCGGTCCTTGTGATACGGATCGTCCTTCGGACCGTAGATGTAGGCGTTCATCTTGTATTTCCCGTAGAAACGGATCTGGCTCAGGCGCGCCTCGTGCGTCCAGACGCGTCCGTAAAAGCCTTCGACGCTCCCGCGATACGGCACGTCGGGCCAGTCGGCGATTTCGCAGACGGCGATCTTTCCGTCCGCCTCGATCATGCGGGCGAGCGTCTGCCCCGCGTAGAACACGCCCGCGGCGTCCTTGGCGAAAATCTCTATTTTCGCGGGAGAGACCTTCAGGAAATACGCCCCGGGAACGTCGCGGACCTTGTGTTTCCTGAACTCCGCGTCCGTCCTCGCGGGCGTTTTCTCGACGACCACGGGAACGCTCCCGGAGGCCTTCACGCGCGCCGCCTTGAGCGCGCTCTGAAGCGGGCCTTTCAGCGTCGGAATCTTCGAGTAGGACGAAGCGGCGAGCTTAGAGGCATCGAGCATGGCCGAACCCTGCCTCTTCACGGCCTGAGGCTTCGGATAAACGTCCGCCTCCGGAGTTCCCGCGAACGCGGACGGGAGCGCGAGGAACGAAAGCGCGAGGGCAACGACGGCCTGTCTGACAAAGGGTTTCATACATCGTCGGACGATACCGAGCGAGGGAAACGCCCGCAAGAAATTTTCTCGAAGGACGCGGGAACCGCCGCGACGCGTTCCGAAAAAAAAGATTGATAAAAAAACCGCCGTCGGCACAATTGCAGGCTCCTTAAAAAACAATCAAACATCTATAGCTATGTTCAAAAAAACCAAAATCGCTCTTGTGTTCGCGGCTGTCGCGGCATCCGTTATGCTCTCCGGCTGCTTCTCCGGAAATCCGGACAATCCGGATCAGAACTACGCCGCGCTGAAGCGTTGGAACAAGTTCAACAACTCGTGGAAGATGGCCGACTCCGCCGAATCCAACAAGTGGATCAACGCCATTCTCGGCACCATCCCCTGCGGCATCGTTTACTGTCTCTGCTCGGCCGGCGACATCCTGATCTTCAACACGATCGGCTTCTGGACGGGCAACAACCCCTTCGCGGTCGACACTTACGTTGACGAAAACGGCGCCGAATTCCGCGTCGCGAAGACCGACGGCCAGGTTCTCGTGACGGAAGTCGCCACGAACGAATGCGCGGTCTTCAACATCAGCGAAGACGGCACGACGCTGACGCTCGCCGCCGAGGAATAATCGTTTCCTCTTCTCGAAAAAAGCGTTCCCGCTCTCCGCGGGAACGCTTTTTTTTTGCGGCGAAATTCTCTCCCGCGAAGAAAAAAAGCGGCGGGGAGTAGCTCCCCGCCGCCCGACTTTTCCTTTATCTTTCAGACAAGCCAAACAACTCCTGTTTTCGCTTATTACTGGTTGCTGAAAATCTGGAATCCCGCGTAGGCTTCCGCGCCGTGTT